>JBIIVZ010000202.1:0-4899 GCA_044339175.1 Roseateles sp. | reverse complement strand
TTTCGGATCTCGATTGCAGTCTCGGGATTCACCCGCACGAACTTAGTTTGCGCCCGACATGGCTCGTTCCGCGAGCCAATGGGGTCTTGAAACTGAACCCCTTTAGATTCAAGACCTGACCCCCGAGAGAGCCGCTGAACCCCTTTAGATTCAAGACCTGACCCCCGAGAGAGCCGCTGTGAGGGACTTGCACCCTTTACTCCTTGCCGGTTTGTGCCGGCGCACTGAGACCTGGCCCCGAACCTTCTCGCAAACGAAGAGCGGCGAAAGCCACAACCGACGCCGACGGAGGTGCTCCCGCTGCGGGAGCGGCCTCGGTCTCTGCGACCTCTAGAGAGTTCTTCTCATCGCTTCTGGGTGCGCGAGCCCGAACGATGCCTGAGTTGGTTGCACGCGCGATTTCGAAGCTCGGAGCGCCCGAAGGCTCGGAGGCAGTCATCGCGAACAGGCTCTCCGCTTGGCTCTATCCTGCAATCAAGGCAGGGCTGGCCGAGCAGTCTGGCGTGAAGGGCAGGCTGAAGGCGTACAAGATGGCTGGTAGCAAGGGCTAAATCTTCAAGACCGGCGAGGCCTACGTTGCCCGGGTGTGCCCTTCACTCGGCGAGGTGATGAAGGCAGGCGAGGAGCTGAATGTCATGAAGGGCCGGCCGACGAAGCTGAATGCCGCTGTCGAGTACGTCTGAGCGACCTCAATGAACCAGCGCGCTGCTCCTAAAACCTCAACGCCTCGATGACCAGTGCCAAGGCCGGCGCGACCTGCCGGCGGTTCGCGTAATAAAGGTGGTAGCCGGGAAACTCTGGCCACCAGTCTTCGAGCACTGGCATCAGGCGGCCGCTGGCAATGTGAGGTTCTACGAGGTCAAACGGTACGAACACAAAGCCCATGCCGTCGAGGCCCGCCTGGAGCATCAGGAAAGTGTTGTTAAACACCACTTGACCTTGCACTCTGACGGCGAGCTCCTTGCCGTCCTTTTCGAAGTCCCAGGCGTACAGGCCGCCATGGGTTGGCAGCCGCAGGTTTATGCAACGGTGGCCAGTGAGGTCGTGCGGCGTCGACGGGAGCGGCTTACCCGCGAGGTACTCGGGTGAAGCGGCCACTGCCATGCGCAGCTTCGGCGCAATGGGGACAGCAATCATGTCTTGGTCGACCTGGTCGCCGTTGCGGACTCCGGCATCGAAGCGATGCGCCGCGATGTCGGTGATGGCGTAGTCGACGCTGAACTCCACCTCGATGTCCGGGTACTCCTTGAGCAGCGGTAGGAGACGCGGCCACAGCACCGTGACGATGGCGTGGTCGTGCGCGGTGATGCGCACCGTCCCGGCGGGCTTGCCACGAGCGGCCGTCAGCGCATTCATCCCTTCCTCGATTTCGCGCAGTCGTGGTTCCACAGTGGCGAGCAGCCGACTGCCGGCATCGGTTGCGGAAACGCTCCTCGTTGTCCGTGTGAGAAGCCGCACTCCAAGGCGAGCCTCCAACGCCAGCATGGCATGACTCAACGCAGAGCGCGAGAGGCCGAGTTGGGCGGCTGCTTTGGTGAAGCTGCGCTCACGTGCAACGACCACGAACGCCTGCAAGTCGTTGAAATTTTGTTTGGCCATTGGTGAATGTAGCGCACCAGCGTGTGCCGATTCGATGGGCTTATCAATAGTTCCTCCTTTGCCTAAAGTTCGTTTCTGACGTTGAGACCGCCTTCCCGGCGCGCCGACGTGCTGCTCCAAGGAGGACTTATGGAACTGATTCACCCCGCTTCACGCACCTCGATGAACGGACCCGCTGAGTGGTTCACTGGCGTCGTTCGCGTCGAAATGTTGAACAACCCGCCTGCGCCGGCACGCTGCTCGTGCGCGAATGTTTCCTTCGAACCGGGCGCACGCTCCGTCTGGCACACCCATCCGCTCGGACAGACGCTCGTGGTTGTGTCCGGCTGCGGCTGGACTCAGTGCGAAGGCGGACCCATCGTCGAAGTCCGCGCAGGCGATGTCATTTGGTGCCCGCCAGGCCAGAAGCACTGGCACGGCGCTTCTGCCACCACCGGCATGGCGCACATCGCCATCACGGAAGCCCTCGATGGGAAGAACGTCGAGTGGATGGAGCCCGTCACCGAAGAGCAGTACAGCGCCGGCCCGTCACAGACCGCCACAGCTTGACAGCAACAGGAGTCCTCCGTGACGACCAGAACTTACATCCACCTTCTCGCCGCTAGCGCTGCCCTGGTGCTGTCGGGCGCAACCTGGGCGGCAGAGCCGGGCTTGTCAGCGACCTCGACGCAACGCATCGCCCCCGCTGGGTCTCAGCCGTCGGCGACCGGCCCCGAGGCGCTTTTCACGGGGCGTGTACGCGTCGACCCCCTTTGGGATGCAGACGGCGACATCAGCGCTTCCGGTGCTTACGTGACATTCGAGCCGGGCGGGCGCTCCGCTTGGCACACACACCCGAAGGGGCAGCGGCTGGTCGTGGTCGCCGGCTCCGGAAGAACACAGGAGTGGGGCAAGCCGGTAAAGGAGTTGCGGCCGGGCGACGTTGTCTGGTGTCCTCCCGGTGTCAAACATTGGCATGGTGCCTCTCCGACAACATCAATGACTCACCTCACCATCACTGGAACGGTTGGCGACAAGAACGCAGACTGGATGGAGAAGGTAAGCGATGCGCAATACACAGGCCAGTGACCGTCATGGACGCTTCTTCATCAGCCTGGTGGTCGTCTTCACATTTGCACTTGGCTCCTCAGGCTCGAACGCACACGATTCACAGACTATGACTCAGGCATCAACTTCCACAGAAGCGCTCTCGGCCAAGCAACAGGCCATCATCCCCATTGCAGCGCTGGGTGCAGCCGGCGACATGCCGCGCCTCGCGGCCGCGCTCAACGATGGCCTCGACGCAGGTCTCAGCATCAGCGAAGCGAAAGAGGTGCTCGTCCAGCTGTATGCCTATGCCGGATTCCCTCGCAGCCTCAACGCACTCGGGGAGCTGATGAAAACGGTCGAATCTCGCAACCAACGTGGGCTCCACGACAACGAGGGACAACCTCCGGAGGGTGCTATCCCGACGGGCGAGGCGTTGTTGGCCGCAGGCACCGCGAATCAGACGAAGCTCTCGGGTAGCCCCGTCACTGGACCCCTGTTTGAGTTCGCGCCCGCCATCGACCAATACCTCAAGACTCACCTCTTCGGCGACGTCTTCGAGCGGGACAACCTCGACTGGCAAAGTCGCGAACTGGCGACCGTGAGCATGCTGTCCGCTCTCCAGGGCGTCGAGTCGCAACTGCAATCCCACTTGCGCATCAGCATGAACGTCGGGTTGTCGGCGAGTCAGTTGGCTCGGCTCTGCGAGGTGCTTGGCACTCGGGTGGACCCCGATGCTGGACGGAGAGCAAGCGACGCTCTGAAACGTCAGTTGGCGACAGTCCAAGCCCCCTGAACCGGAATCGGGGACGGTCCCGATGACAGAGCCGGCGCAAGCCTTGCCGCATTGGAGCTCGTGCCCTTGTTCAAGCGCACGTTAGCTTGACCTGCAACTCAAACACGTTTGGAGCTAGAAATGAGTGACAAGAAAACCTGATTTATCACGGGCGCCAGCCGCGGTCTGGGCGTTGAGCTCGCGAAAGCTGCTCTGGGGGCCGGTCACGCAGTCGTTGCCACCGGGCGCGTGCCAATGGGGTCACCAATGGGGTCAGGTCTTGAATCTGAACCCCTTTAGATTCAAAACGGTATCTGACCCCGATTTTGTGTTGCCGATTTTCTTATTCAGGAAGTGGCTTTGGTTTCCAAGCCGCCTCGCCTTCAAATGACGCGCCACAACGTTGACACCTGGCGGGCTCTAAACTGAAGTGCAACAAAATCAATAGCGATCGAGAAAAGTGGGCATGGGGCAGCAATATTCAAGCTTGAGCATTGATGAGAGAACGCAGCTGGGGCTGTTGAAAGAGCAAGGCTTGAGTGCTCGGGCGATGGCAAGGCAGATGGGGCGATCGCCGTCGACGATCACGCGGGAATTTGCCCGCCACGGGTGCGTGCAAAAGGGTTACCGCGCCGCACACGCTCAGAGCCAATCAGGGGCCGCAGAGCCAGCGCCAAAGCAGGCTCACGCAAGCTCGGTCTGAGCTTCGAGACGCCGCTGGGCAAAGGGATTTATCAAGATCTTTTACGGGCCTTGTCGCCCGAACAAATCGCAGGAAGACGCAAGCTGATGTACCCCGACCAGACCGAGCAGCAGATCTCGCACGAAAGCATTTACAGCGCCATCTACCTGATGCCGCGCGGAGAGCTGCGCCCGGAGATCACGAGTGCTCTGCGCCAGAGCCGTCAAAAGCGGATGCCTCGTGCCCGAGGTGTGGCCCGCAAGGGCAATATCGCTAACTTGGTGCCGCTGAGCGAGCGTCCCGCAGAAGTCGATGGGCGCGAGGTTCCTGGGCATTGGGAGGGGGATTTCATCAAGGGTGCACGTAACGCCAGCGCCATTGGTATAGCGGTCGAGCGCACCAGCCGCTTTGTGCTGTTGACGCAGATGAATGGGTGCACCGCGACGCATGGTTTGGAGGGTTTCACGAGACGTTTCAAAGGCGCGATTCCGGAGCTGCGCAAGACCTTCACCTACGACCGAGGATCGGAGATGGCGCGCCATCAGGAGTTCACGGCGGCCACGGGAGTTGCGGTCTATTTTTGTGATCCCCATAGCCCTTGGCAGCGCGGATCGAACGAGAACATGAACGGCCTGGTGCGGCAGTTTTTGCCCAAGGGCATGGACCTCTCCAGCGTGACGCCACAAGCCTTGGCCTATATCGAAAGCATGCTCAATGACCGCCCCCGCAAAGTCCTCGGCTTCAGAACGCCGCGCGAGGTTTATACGGAATTGGTAGAAAAAAGCCAACTCGCCAGAATCAATAGTTCGCCTTCAGG
>JBIIVZ010000200.1:0-4926 GCA_044339175.1 Roseateles sp. | reverse complement strand
GTCACGGCAACGGCCGGCCCTCCCACCTCGCGCACCATGTCGGCCAGAATAGAAAAACTGGCCACCACCCGCAGCGGTTCAGCCGTCACTGCTCCAGCCTGAGCCGTTGCGGCCCAGGCCGGCAGGGCCGCGCTGGCAAGCCCGCAAGCGCCCAGCAGCGCCAAGCGGCGGCGGCTGAACATCGTCGTTCGGTGCTGGGCCATTCAAGCCTCCTTGTGAGCGCGTTGCAGGCGCTGGCGCTGCAGCAAACTGTCGCGGCTGCCGCACAGCAGGGAAAAGAGATAGAAGCCGCCAGCCGTCAGCACGATGGCCGGGCCGGACGGCAACTGCAGGTGATAGGACAGCAGCAAGCCAATGAAGCCGGACGCCGCCGCAATGACCACTGCCACCGCGAACAGGCTGTGCACTTGGGCGGCCCAGAAGCGCGCGGCCACCGCCGGCAACATCATCAAACCGACCGCCATCAAGCTGCCCAGCGTTTGAAAGCCGCTGACCAGGTTCAGCACCAGCAGCAGCTGGAACAGCACCGGCACCCACAAACTCCAGCCGCCGGCACCCAGTGAGCGCAAAAAGCCGGGGTCAAAGCTTTCCACCACCAGCGGGCGGTAAATCAGCGCCAGCGCCAGCAAGGTGACAGCACTGACGCCGGCCGACAGCAGCAAGGCCGCTTCGTCCACCGCCAGCACGCTGCCGAACAGCAGATGCATCAGGTCAACGCTGCTGCCGCGTGCCGAAATCAACAGCACGCCCAGGGCCAGCGCGATCAGGTAGAAGGCGGCAAAGCTGGCGTCCTCGCGCTGCGCGGTGTGGCGCGTCACCAGACCGGCCAGCAAAGACACGGTGATGGCGGCCAGAAAGGCCCCGATGCCCATCGCCCACAGCGACAAACCCGCCAGCAAGAAGCCCAGCGCCGCGCCGGGCAGCAAGGCGTGCGCCATCGCGTCGCCGACCAGGCTCATGCGCCGCAACACCAGCAACACGCCGAGCGGGCCGCTGCCCAAGGCCAGGGCCAAGCAAGCGACCAGCGCCCGGCGCATGAAGCCGAATTCGGTGAACGGCTCAAGCAGCCAAAAATTCAAGCTCAAACTCATCAGGCCACCGCCTTGTCACACCAGGCGGCTTGCTCGTCCCAGGCTTCGGCCATCTGACGGGTGCGCAGCAAATGCTGGGGCTTCAGCACCTCGGCGCTGTCACCCCAGGCAATCGCCTCGCGCGCCAGCAACAGCGCTTGCGGGAAATGTTGGCGTACCTGCTCCATGTCGTGCAGCACCGCGATGATGGTGCGCTGCTCGCCGTGCCAGCGCTTCAGCAGCACCAGCAACTCGGCGGTAGTGCGGGCGTCGATGGCGTTGAACGGCTCGTCCAACAAAATCACCGCCGCGTCTTGCAGCATCACGCGGGCAAACAGCAGGCGCTGGAACTGCCCGACCGACAGCTCGGCAATCAAGCGCCGCTCAAAGCCGCGCAGGCCCACCGCCTCCAGCGCGTGCAAGGCCTGCTCCTTCTGGGCCGCGCTGGCACCCAACAAGCCGCCCAGACGCTGCCAGTGGCCCAGCATGACCAGGTCGAGCGCCAAGATGGGGAAGCTGCGGTCGATCTCGGCCTGCTGCGGCAAATAGGCGGTGCGGGTCGGCACGGACGCTGCATCGAACTGCCGGCGCTCGATCCGCCCGCCGCTGGGCTTCAAGCGCCCGGCCAACGCGTGCAACAGGCTGCTCTTGCCCGCGCCGTTCGGGCCGATCACCGCTGTCATCGAGCCGCTGGCGAATTCGCCGTTCAAATGATGGACAGCCGGGTGGCCTTGGTAGGACAGCGTCAGGTCATGCAAGCGCAAGGCGGCCGGTGCAGCACGGGCTGGGAGTCTGGAGTCGTCCAGTTCTTGTTTCAACAGCATCGGGTGGACCTCAATCTAAAGCCCAAAACACGGCGGCGGCCAGCCCGGCGATCAGCGCCAGCGCCAGCAACAGGCGGGCCCGCAGGGACGACATCAACAAGCTCATGCCCGCACCCGCACCCACACTCGCACCCGCAGGCTCGGGCTCGGGCTCGGGCTCGGGCGATCAGCCCGGTCGGCTCGGCAAATCTGGGTTGGCGTTGAGATTGGAGTCATGGTGTGAGCGGGCGCAGCAGCGGGGTGGGTGGGCAGACCGCTAATGATAACGACTTATCAACATCAAAGAATGCCACAATCAAGTTCTGTTCATCCGACGCCCCGACGACTCGACATGGAACGTTCAACCCGCCAGCGCACTGCCATCCGCGACGCCATCGAGGCCGCCGGACGGCCGCTCTCGCCGCAAGAGGTGCTGGAGGTGGCCCGCCTGCAAGTTGAAGGTCTGGGCATGGCCACCGTCTACCGCAACCTCAAGCTGCTGCTGGACGACGCGTCCATCGTGCTGGTGCAATTGCCCGGCGACGGCCCGCGCTACGAATCGTCGGTGCATGACCATCACCACCATTTCCAGTGCAAGCAATGCCAACGCGTGTTTGACGTGCACCAATGCCCGGGCGATCTGTCCAAGCTGGCACCGCCGGGCTTCAGCGTCGAACGACATGAAATCACGCTGTACGGGCAGTGCAAAGATTGCCTATCGGCCGCACCGACACCGTCGAAAAGCGTCGTACATACCCACCCGCCTACCGGACATTGAGATGAACCTAGTGTTCAAAAAGGGCTCGGTTGCCATGTTCTCCCTCGTAGCGCTGGCTGGCCTGCCCGCCCAGGCGGCCGACCCGCATGTCCACGGACTGGCTCATTTGAGCGTGGCGGTCGACGGTGGCCAAGTGCAGATCCAGCTGGAAAGCCCACTCGATGGCCTGCTCGGCTTCGAGAATGAACCGCGCAATGCCCGGCAGCGCGAAGCGGTCCGGGCAATGGCCGCGCGCCTGCATCAGGCCGACAAGCTGTTGGTGCTGACAGCCGCAGCCGGCTGCCAATTGACCCAGGTTGATTTGCGCTCGGCCGCCCTGCCCGCCGAGCTGTTGCCAGCAAAAACCGCCGCAAGCCCTGTCACGGCAACAGACTCCACCAAAACAGCCACCGATGCACATGGCGACATGGAGGCCAGCTTCAGTTTCACTTGCAGCCAGCCGGCCGCGCTGAAAAGTCTGACGCTCAAACCACTCTTTGCCGCCTTCCCCGGCCTGCGCCAGATCGACACTCAATTGGCTGCCGGCAACAAGCAAAGCGCGGCCAAGCTGACCGCCAAAAGTCCTGGCTTGACGTGGTGAACCCGGCGGTGGCGACCGAGTCGGCTCTGCTGCAAGTCAGCGGCCTGCGCTTTGGCTGGAAGGGCGCGAAAGCAGCGCTGCTGCAAATCGACAACCTGACGATCAAGCCCGGCGAGCGCGTCTTCATCCATGGCCCCAGCGGCTGCGGCAAGAGCAGTTTGCTGGGCCTGCTGGGCGGTGTCTTACTGCCGCAGGCCGGCAGCATTCAGTTGGCCGGGGCCGACCTGACCCGCTTGCCGGCACGTCAACGCGAGCGCGCCCGGGTTGACCACACCGGCTTCATTTTTCAGCAATTCAACCTGATCCCCTACCTCGGCGTGCTGGCCAATGTCTTGCTGCCCTGCCAGTTCTCGCCGCGGCGCGCCGCCCGGGCCAGCGCCAGCGACGGCTCGCCGCAGCGGGCGGCCCAGCGCCTGCTGGCGGCGGTGGGACTGGACAGCGACGCTCATCGGCACCCGGTCACCAGCCTCTCGGTCGGCCAGCAGCAACGCGTGGCGGCGGCGCGCGCGTTGATCGGCAGCCCAGAACTGGTGCTGGCCGACGAGCCGACGTCGGCCCTGGATGCCGACACGCAGGAGATTTTTCTGCGGCTGTTGTTCGACGAATGCAGCCGCGCCAACAGCGCCCTGCTGTTCGTCAGCCATGACCAGCGTCTAGCCGGGCAGTTCCAGCGCCGCATCGACCTGCCGGCGCTGAATCAGCCCGCTCTCGCTGAAGGAGTCAGCCCATGACGCAACTGCTGCGTCTGGCCCTGGCCAGTGCCTGGAACCGTCGCTTCACACTCGGCTTGACGGTGCTGGCGCTGGCCCTGAGCGTGACCCTGCTGCTGGGGGTGGAGCGCGCTCGCAGCGCCGCGCGCCAGAGCTTCGAGCAGTCGATCGCCGGTACCGATCTGGTCGTGGGTGCGCGCAGCAGCCCGGTCCAGTTGATGCTTTATGCCGTTTTCCGCCTTGGCGACGCGACCCGCAATATGCAGTGGACGAGCTTCGAGGCGCTGGCCGCCCACCCGGCCGTGGCCTGGGCCGTGCCGCTGTCGCTGGGCGATTCGCACCGTGGCTTCCCGGTGCTGGGCACGACCGGCGCTTATTTCGATCATTTCCGCTATGGGCAAAGCCGGGCGCTGGCCTTGCGTGAAGGCCAGCGCTTCGAGCAGTTGTTCGACGCCGTGTTGGGGGCCGAGGTGGCCGAGCAAATGGGCTACCGCTTGGGCCAGCGCATCGTGCTCAGCCACGGCAGCGGGACTATCCAGGCGCTGGGGAAAAATGGGTTGGGTAGCCTGCCCGAGCACGGCGACAAGCCGTTCACCGTCGTCGGCATCCTGGCGCGCACCGGCACGCCGGTGGACCGCACGATCCACATCGGCCTGCCCGCGCTGGAGGCGATCCACCTCGATTGGCAGGCCGGCATGCCGATACCGGGCCTGTCCATCCCGGCCGAATTCGTCCGCAAATTCGACCTGCAACCCAAGACCATCACCGCCGGCCTGCTCGGGCTGAAAAGCCGCGCCGGCGTGTTCCAGATGCAGCGGGTGGTCAACAACTATCCCGCTGAGGCGCTGTCCGGCGTCTTGCCCGGCGTCGCGCTGGATCAGCTCTGGTCGATGGTGGGCCTGGTGGAAAACCTGCTGCGCGCCATCTCCGCCCTGGTGGTGGTGATGGGCTTGAGCAGCATGGTGGCCATCGTCTGGGCCAGCCT
>JBIIVZ010000199.1:0-4949 GCA_044339175.1 Roseateles sp. | reverse complement strand
CTTCCCCCGCTTCCGACAACCCTTCGACAAGCTCAGGGCGAACGGGCTCTTTCCGAGCAGTATTGCCGCTGAACCGTTCGTCCTGAGCCTGTCGAAGGACCCGAGCATCCTGAGCTTGTCGAAGGGCCTGAGCCTGTCGAAGGACCCGAGCATCCTGAGCTTGTCGAAGGGCCTGAGCCTGTCGAAGGACTCTGCCTGTCCCGGCAACCCGCGACCCACAAGCAAAAGGCCAGCGCACTGGCTGGCCTCGGGTCAATCAATCAATCAACCAATCGGTCAATCAATCGTCGGTGTCGGTGTCGGTGCCGGGCACCGCATCAGCGGCATGGCGGTGTGAGCGCTGCTTTTCGATGATGGTGGTGACGGCGCGCTGCAGCTTGACGGTGGCACCGTGAATGGCTTGGTGAGCGCTGCCGGCATAGTCCTTCACGACGATGGGGTCCAGCCCCACAAGGCGAGCTTCGAGCGTGCAATGGATGTCGCCCGGGTGCGACTTGACTTGGCTGTTGGCGTCGGACAAATGGGCCTCGACGCGAGTGATCTGCTCGCCAAAGCGGCCCAGGGCGTCTTTCACGACGGCTTGCAGATGTGCGGCCATTTCTTGGCTGCCGTCAACGTGGGGATCAGTGTTCAACAAAACTTGCATGCATTACTCCGGCTGAAAAACTTGAGGGGTGAAAGCGATGTCGGCGGCCTTGCTCCGCCGGTCTTTGTTGCAGCGGCCGATGCTTGCCGCTGGGTGAATGAACCCGAGGTCGGGAACTGTCCTTCGTTATCTGCAGTCTAGACCCAAGTGGGTGCCCGCTCTGTTGGGTCGCGTACTTTGAGGTGTGCGTAAGTCCCGTTTAAATCAGATATGCGGCTTCCAGCGCTTCAGCAGCAGGGCATTGCTGACGACCGACACGCTGGAGAAGGCCATCGCCGCACCGGCCACCACCGGGTTCAAAAAGCCGAACGCGGCCAGCGGAATGCCGATGACGTTGTAGGCAAAGGCCCAAAACAGGTTTTGCCGGATTTTGCTGACCGTGCGGCGCGACAACTCGATCGACTGCGCCACCAGCGCCGGGTCGCCGCGCATCAGCGTGATGCCGGCCGCGTGCATGGCCACATCGGTGCCGGTGGACATGGCCAGCCCCACATCGGCGGCGGCCAGCGCGGGCGCGTCATTGATGCCGTCACCCACCATCGCCACGCGGCGGCCGTCGCTTTTCAGCTCGCCGATGATGCGGGCCTTGTCTTGCGGCAGCACCTCGGCGCGCACCTCGTCCAGCCCCAGCGCGTGCCCCACCGCTTCGGCGCTGCCTCGGTTGTCGCCGCTGAGCATGACGGTGCGCACGCCCATCTCCTTCAGCGCGGCAATCGCCGCCGCAGCGCTCGGCTTGACCGTGTCGCCAAAGGCCAGCAGCGCGAGCAAGCGCGGTGCGCTGCTGACCTCGGCCAGCCAGGACACCGTGCGGCCTTGTGTTTGCAGACCATCTGCCTGCGCTTGCAGCTCGGTCAGGTCGATGCCCAGCTCCTGCATGAAGCGGGAGCTGCCCAAGCGCAACTCAAGCGCTGGCTGATCTGGCGAATCTGGCTGAAGCAACTGCGCCGCCACGCCACGGCCGGCGACCGCGCGCAGGTTCTGCACCGGCTGCAGCGCCAGCCCGCGAGCCTTGGCCGCCGCACTGACCGCGTGGGCCAGCGGGTGCTCGCTGCCGGCTTGGGTGGCTGCGGCCCAGGCCAGCACTTGGCTTTCGTCCTGACTTGCAGCGGCCTGCAAAGCGACCAGCTGCGGCTTGCCCAGCGTCAGCGTGCCGGTCTTGTCGAACGCCACCACCTCGATGCGGGCAGCCAGCTCCAGCGCCTCGGCGTCCTTGATCAAAATGCCGTGGCGAGCCGCCACCCCGGTGCCGGCCATGATGGCTGTGGGCGTGGCCAGACCCAGCGCGCAAGGGCAGGCAATCACCAGCACTGCCACCGCATTCAGCCAAGCCTGCTCCCACTCACCGCGGCCCAATCCCCAGGCCAGCAGCGTGATCACAGCCGCCACCAACACCACCGGCACAAACACCGCGCTGACCTGATCGACCATGCGCTGAATCGGAGCCTTCTTGGCCTGCGCCGACTCGACCAAGCGCACGATGCGCGACAGCGTCGACTCCGCACCCAGCGCGGTCACTTGCAGCAACAGCAAGCCCTCGCCGTTGACGGCACCGCCCACCACCGAGTCGCCGGCCGCTTTGGCTACCGGCAGGCTTTCGCCGGTGATCAGCGATTCATCCACCTCGGACGCGCCCTCCAGCACCGCCCCGTCGACCGGAATGCGCTCGCCGGGCCGCACCACCACCTGGTCGCCCAGCAGCAACTGCGCCAGCGGCAGTTCTTGTTCCTGGCCCGCACGGCGCACCACGGCCGTTTCGGGCCGCAGCTTCTTCAGCGCCCGGATCGCCTCGGTGGTCTGGCGCTTGGCCCGCGCTTCCAGCCATTTGCCCAACAAGACCAAAGTGATGACCACCGCCGCCGATTCGAAGTACAGCGACATGCTCATCGGCCCATGCAGCAGCAACTGATAAACCGACAACCCGAACGCCGCGCTGGTGCCCAGGGCCACCAGCAAATCCATATTGCCGCTGCCCGCGCGCGCAGCTGCCCAACCGGCCTTGTAAAAGCGCCCGCCCAGCCAGAATTGCACCGGCAAGGTCAGCGCCAATTGCCAGTAACCATTCAGCATCCAATGCTGGCCCGCCAACATACCCAGCATCGGCAGCACCATCGGCGCGCTGAGCAGGGCGGCAATCAACACCGGCCAGCCGCTGTGTTGCCAACTGGGCTTGGCCTCCTGCTGGCTGTCGCTGGTCAGCCGCGCGGTGTAGCCGGCTCGGATAATGGCGGCCATCAAGGTATCCGGCTCGACGCTGGCCAGCACCCGCACGGCGGCGGTTTCCAGCGCCAAGTTGACCTCGGCCTCCAGCACGCCGGGCACTTTTTTCAGCGCTTTTTCGACCCGCCCGACGCAGGACGCGCAAGTCATGCCGTTGATAGTCAGCGTGATCGTCTGCTCGCGCAAGCTGTAGCCGGCGCGCTGCACGGCGGCCTGCAGCGTGGCCAACTCCAGCCCGCCGCCAGCTTCAGTTACCCCGCTGACGCTGGCCGATTCGGTCGCCAGGTTCACTTCCGCGCGCGCCACGCCGGGCACGGCCTTGAGCGCTTTTTCAACCCGGCCCACGCAAGATGCGCAGGTCATGCCCTCGATGGGCAAGGTCCAAGTGGTGCTGTCTGATGGTTTCATTCGTCAAGTCTCAGGCTTGCCACGGTGTTAAGGTCAAAAGCAGGCGATAAATATTTGCAGCTATATTTTGTTGAAGTTTGATTTCGCCCCCAATTCAGGAGACCTGACCATGCAAGAGTTCCAATTGCCAGACATGACCTGCGGCCACTGCGTCGCCACCATCACCAAAACAGTCCAAGCGCTGGACCCGCAAGCGCAAATCCAGACCGACTTGCCAACCCATCAAGTCCGCATCGACACCCAAACCAGCCGCGAGGCCCTGATCGCCAGCTTGACCGAAGCCGGCTACCCGCCGGCACTTTGACGCCACAGCCCCGTAGCCCCGTAGCCCCGTAGGGCGGGTCAAGACCCGCGGGCTTTCTCTGCGGGCCACCGAGTCCCACCCAAACCGGCCGGACTGCGCCAATTGCCGCACATCACCGTCACTCTCCCGCAGCTTTGCGCCCCGCCCACCCCCTGCCCATGCGCCCAGACTTCAAGTCCCGCCGTTTCTTGCTCGACCATATTCAGCACACGCTGAATTTCTACGCGCCACGCAACCTGGATGCGAACGGTGGCTTCTTCCATTTCTACAAAGACGACGGGCAGGTCTACGACCGCAGCACCCGGCACTTGGTCAGCAGCGCGCGCTTCGTGTTCAACCACGCCATGGCCTATCGGCAGTTTGGCCAGCCCGACGACTTGGCCCGTGTGCGCCACGGCATTGCTTTTTTGCGTGACGTGCATCGCAACCCGGCCACCGGCGGCTACGCCTGGCAATTGCAGTGGCGGGATGGGCGCAAAACAGTGGACGACGGGACCAACCACTGCTACGGCCTGGCTTTTGTCCTGCTGGCCTACGCGCACGCACTGAGCGCCGGGGTCACCGAGGCCAAGGCTTATCTGAGCGAGACCTTCGAGTTGATGGAGCGGCACTTCTGGGAGCCCGCGCACGGCTTGTATGCCGACGCCGCCTGCGAGGGCTGGTCGCTGGTTGACCCCTATCGCGGCCAGAACGCCAATATGCATGCTTGCGAGGCGCTGCTCGCCGCCTTCGACGCCAGCGGCGAATTGGCCTATCTGCACCGAGCCGAGACGTTGGCTCGCAACATCACCGTGCGCCAAGCCGGCTTGATGGGCGGGCTGGTGTGGGAGCATTACCGCGCCGATTGGTCGGTGGACGCCGACTACAACCGCGCGGACAAGAGCAATATCTTTCGGCCCTGGGGCTTTCAACCCGGCCACCTGACCGAATGGGCCAAGCTGCTGCTGATCCTGGAACGCCACGCCCGCCATCTGGCCGCGCCTGCCGACTGGATGCTGCCGGTCGCACGTCACTTCTTTGACACCGCGCTCGCTCAAGCCTGGGACGCTGAGCACGGCGGCATCTTCTATGGCTTCGACCCCGACGGCGTGGTCTGCGACAGCGACAAATACTTTTGGGTCCAAGCCGAGAGCCTGGCCGCCGCCGCCCTGCTGGCAGCGCGCACCGAAGACGATGCCTACTGGGATTGGTATGAGCGCCTCTGGGCCTACAGCTGGACCCATTTTGTCGATCACCAGCACGGTGCCTGGTACCGCATCCTTACCGCTGGCAATGACAAGATCAGCGACGAAAAAAGCCCCGCCGGCAAGACCGATTACCACACCATGGGCGCGTGCTACGAGGTACTGAGCGTGGTGCGGTGATGCGGTCGTG
>JBIIVZ010000198.1:0-5021 GCA_044339175.1 Roseateles sp. | reverse complement strand
CCTAGATTCGGCACTTGACCACTCCCCACCGCATCGGAGCCCGCATGCCTACTGAGTTTTCTTTGCCCGAACCGCGCTACGACAACTTGGCTGCGTTGTTTCTCCGGCTGTGATGCATCCGTTGCCTCTGCTTCGGCGATGGGCGTGCACTCCCTACCGTCAGCCCGACAGCAGCTCGCTGCCGCTGTCGTCCTTCAGCGCCACGCCGCTGAGGTGGCGGCGCAGGGATTCGTGCAGCAGCCAGGCGATGCGCTGTGCGGCTTGGGCATAGGGCAGGCCGGCCGGGCGGATATTGCTGACGCAGTTGCGCATTGCGTCGTTGCGGCCGACGGCCGGCGCGTGGGTGAGGTAGGCACCCAGGCTGTCCGGTGAACTCAGCCCCGGCCGCTCGCCCAGCAGGATCAGCACGACGCGGGTCTGCAGCAGCGCTCCAACCTCGTCGGCCAGCGCCACACGGGCTTGTTCGGCGATCACCAGCGGTGCCAAGCTCAGGGCTGGGCCCAGTTCGAGTGCCGCACGCAAGTCCAGCAGCAGGGGCAGTGCATGCTGCTGCGTCGCTTGAGCGGATAAGCCGTCCGCCAGCACGATGGTCAGATCAAACGGTTTATCCATCGGCGGCGCGTTCGACTCCCGCCGTGCAGCTTGCAAGCGTTCCACGCTGGCCGCGTCCAGTCGCCGGCCCAAGTCGGGGCGGCGCAAATACTGTTCTCGGTGGCTCGCTTGGCTGCGCACGGGCAGCGTGGCCCAGCCGGCTGCGGCCAAGTCTGCGGCCAGCGCTGCGGTATCCAGCGGCAGGTGCACCGCGTCGCGGGCCTGCGCGTGGGCGGCGTTGAAGCGCAGCAGCTCGGCGGTGGGCAGGCTGCTGCCGGCGCGGCCCAGGGCGATGCGTGCGGGCGTGTGGCGGCGCAACTCGGCCCAGGGGTCGGCGGCTACGGCGTGCAGCGCGGCCAGGGCACCGTGATCGGCCTCGCTCATGCCCGCATTCCGGGCAACAGTTGCTGGAATGCCGCCGCCAGCGCGCTCGCCACGGCCGGCCGGGTCTGTGCCGGCAGCAGCGCGCCGGTGGGGTCGGTGATGCCCATCTGCTGCAACCAGGCTTCGAACTCGGGCGCACGTTTCAGCCCCAGCAGCTTGCGCACAAACAGGGCGTCGTGAAATGAGGTGCTTTGGTAGTTCAGCATCACGTCGTCGGCACCGGGCACGCCCATCATGAAGTTCAGCCCGGCGGCGGCCAGCAGCACCAGCAGGTTGTCCATGTCGTCCTGGTCGGCCTCGGCATGGTTGGTGTAGCAGAGGTCGCAACCCATCGGCAGGCCCAGCAGCTTGCCGCAAAAGTGATCTTCCAGCCCTGCGCGGATGATTTGTTTGCCGTCGTACAAATACTCGGGCCCGATGAAGCCGACCACCGTGTTGACCAGCAGCGGCCGGTAGCGCCGGGCCACCGCGTAGGCGCGCGCTTCGAGCGTTTGCTGGTCCACGCCGTGGTGGGCGTTGGCGGACAAGGCGCTGCCCTGGCCGGTTTCAAAATACATCACATGCTCGCTGCCGCGCCGCAGCGACAGAGCGGCCGCATGCGCTTCATCGAGCAGGGCCAGGTCCACCCCAAAGCTGCGGTTGGCGGCTTCGGTGCCGGCAATCGACTGGAACACCAGATCGACCGGCGCGCCCAGCGCCATCGCCTGCAGGCTGTTGGTGACATGGGTCAGCACGCAGGACTGGGTGGGGATCTGGTGGCGCTGGATCAGCTCGTCGAGCAGCTTCAGCAGTTGCACCAGGGCCGGCACGCTGTCGGCCGCCGGGTTGATGCCGATCACCGCGTCGCCGGCACCGTACATCAGCCCGTCGAGGATGCTGGCCACGATGCCTGCCGGGCTGTCGTTCGGGTGGTTCGGTTGCAAGCGCACCGCCAAGTGGCCGGGCAGGCCCAGCGTCGAGCGAAACCGTGTGACGACCCGGCAGCGGCTGGCCACCAGGATCAGGTCCTGGTTGCGCATCAGTTTGCTGACCGCCGCCACCATCTCTGGCGTCAGGCCCGGTGCCAGCGCGGCCAGCACGGCGGGCGTGGCGGCGTCCGACAACAACCAGTCCCGCAACGCCCCGACCGTCAAATGCGCGACCGGTGCCAACGCTGCCAACGCCGACGCATCGAAGCCGTCGATGATCAGCCGGGTGACGGCGTCGCTCTCATACGGCACGACGGCTTGCTGCACAAAAGTGATCAGCGGCAGGTCGGCCAAGGCCTGGCAAGCGGCCACGCGTTGCTGCGCGCTCTCAGCGGCCAGGCCGGCCAGTTGATCGCCGGCCCGCAGCGGCGTGGCCTTGGCCAGCAATTCGCGCAGGTCGGCAAAGTGGTAGCTGACGACGCCGACGCTGCTGCGATAAGTCATGTCGCGCGCTTGGGGGCTGACTTACCAGCGGCCGGTGTTGGGCATCGACACCCAGGGCTCGGCCGGTGGCAGCGCCGGGCCGGCTTGCAGCAGCTCAATCGAGATGTTGTCGGGTGAACGCACAAAGGCCATGCGGCCGTCACGCGGCGGGCGCAGCACCGTCACGCCGTGGTCGACCAAGCGCTGGCAAGCGGCGTAGATGTCCGGCACCGCATAGGCCAGGTGGCCGAAGTTGCGGCCCTCGCCGTAGGGCTCAGCATCCCAGTTGTAGGTCAGCTCGACCTGGGCCGAATGGTCGCCGGGGGCGGCCAGAAAGACCAGGGTGAAGCGGCCGGCTTCATGTTCGGAGCGGCGCACCACGTCGAGACCGAGTGCGTCGCGGTAGAACTTCAGCGAGGCGTCGATGTCGGTGACGCGCACCATCGTGTGCAGATATTTCATGGCGGATTCCTGTGATTGTTCGGGGTGAAGGAGCGGCGCTGTGGGTTGGAGTCTGGACGGCTGGACGCTGCCTTATTGCGGCACTTGACCCAGCACGCCGGCCTCGATCAGCGCAGCAATGTCCAAGTCACCATAACCCAGCTCGCGCAACAGCGTTTGGTTGTGCTCACCCAGACGCGGCGGATTGCGGCGCACGCCCAGGCGCTGGCCGTCCAGCGTCAGCGGCAGCAGTGCCACGTGGGTGGTGCGGCCGTCCGGCAGCGTCAACGGGGCCAGGCCGCCGGTGGCCAGCAGATGTGGGTCGGTCATCAATTGGTCCGGCCGGGTGATCGGCGCAAACGGCAGGCCGGTGGCTTCAAAGGTGGCAGCAATCTGTGCTGCCGGCCGCAAGCTCATCCGTTGCCGCAGCGCAGGGATCAGCCAGTCGCGCGCTTGCACGCGCAGGTTGTTGCTGCTCAGCCGCGCGTCCTCAGCCAGGTCGGCAAACTCGAACGCTCGGCAGAAGATGGCCCATTGCGTGTCGCTGACCACGGCTAGAAAAATCTGCTCGCCGCCAGCCACCGAGAACACGTCGTAAATGCCCCAGGCCGAGATGCGCTCGGGCATCGGCGCGGCGGCCTTTCCGGTGACGGCGAACTGCATCATGTGCTGGGCCACCAGGAAGACATTGTTCTCGAACAGCGCCGCCTGCACCTGCTGGCCGCGCCCGGTCGAATGGCGCTGCTGCAGCGCCGCCAGCACGCCGATGGCTCCGAACATGCCGCCCATGATGTCGTTGACGCTGCTGCCGGCGCGCAGCGGGTCGCCCGGTCGGCCGGTCATATAGGCCAAGCCGCCCATCATCTGCACCACCTCGTCGAGCGCGGTGCGGTGCTCATACGGGCCGGGCAGAAAGCCTTTGTGTGAGACATAGATCAGGCGCGGGTTGAGGGCGCTCAGCGCCTCGAAGCCCAGGCCCAGGCTGTCCATGCTGCCGCTCTTGAAGTTTTCGCTGAACACATCGGCTCCGGCCAGCAATTTCAAGACGATCTCCAGGCCGCGTGGCTGCTTGATGTCCAGGCTCAAGCTCAGCTTGTTGCGGTTGAACATCGGGTAGAAACCGGCCCCTGAGCCGAGCAGTAGGCGGGTGTTGTCACCGGCCAGCGGCTCCACCTTGATCACCTCGGCACCCAGGTCGGCCAGCACCATGCCGCAGGTCGGGCCCATCACCATGTGGGTGAACTCGATCACCCGGATGCCGGCCAGCGGCAGCTCCTGTTTGATCATTGTTTCTTGAGAGTTGTTCATGTGTTAAACCCCTTGGGCAGACCCGCGCCGGCCAGCATGCCGTAGACCGGCTCGCCCGGCAGGCCTTGTTGCAGCGGCGCGCGCGCAGCCAGCAATTTGTCGATGTTGATGCCGGTCGTCACGCCCATCGCCTCGAACATGAAGACCAGGTCCTCGGTCACCACGTTGCCCGAGGCACCGGGGGCGTACGGGCAGCCGCCCAAGCCGCCCAGCGAGGCGTCGAAGGTGCGCACCCCGACATCGAACGCCGCCAGGCAGTTGGCCAGCCCCAGGCCACGGGTGTTGTGCATGTGTGCGGCACCGGCGCGCTCGCCCAGCTCGGCGCGCAAGCGGCTGAACAAGCGCCGCACCTGGGCCGGGTTGGCCATGCCGGCGGTATCGGACAAGCCCACTTCGTCGGCACCCGCTTCGGCGCAGGCAAGGGCCAAGCGCAGCACCTCGTCTTCCGCCACCCGGCCTTGCAGCGTGCAACCAAAGGCGGTGGACAAGCCCACCTCGACGCCCATCGACGGCGCTTGCTCGCGGCGCAGCGCCACCACGGCGCGCAGTTCTTCCACCATGGCCTGCGGCGTCTTGCGCACATTGGCCATCGAATGCGCCGGGCTGGCGGAGATCGGCAGGCTGATCTTGTGTGCCCCGGCGGCGATGGCCGCTTGCGCGCCGCGCAGGTTGGGTACCAAGGCCATCACCCGCCAGCCGGGCAGGCTCAGCGCGTGGCGCAGCACCTCGGCCACATCGGCCATTTGCGGCAGCAACCGGGCCGGCACAAAGCTGCCGACCTCAATTTCACGCAGGCCGGCCGCATGCAGCGCATCCAGCCAGCGCAGCTTGTCGGCCGTGGCCATGGGGCGGGCCACGCTTTGCAGGCCGTCGCGCGGGCCGACTTCGCTGATCAGGATTTCGGGG
>JBIIVZ010000197.1:0-5027 GCA_044339175.1 Roseateles sp. | reverse complement strand
ATGCCGCCGTGCAACTGCGTGCATTGCTGGCCCACATAGCGGGCCGAGTTGCAGAGTTGCAGCTTGGCCTGGGCCAAGGCCCGCCGCCGTGCCGCCGGGGCTTCGCCGAGTTTCAGAGTGGCAAAGTAGCTCATCGAGCGGGTCAATTCCAGTTGCATCTTCACATCGGCCATGCGATGACGCAGGGCCTGAAAGCTGCTGATGGCGACACCGAACTGCTTGCGCGTGTTCATGTAATCGGCGGTGATGGTGATCATCTTTTCCATCGCGCCCACGCCCTCGGCGCAAAGCGCTGCGATGCCGATGTCGACGGCCAACTCCAGCATCGCCAAACCCTGCTCTGGGCCGACCAACAAGGTGGCCGGCGTGTCCAGCAGCGTCAACTCCGCCGCACGCGAGCCGTCTTGTTGGCTGTAGGCACGGGTGCTGACGCCCGCCGCCGAGCGCTCGACCAAATAAAGGGCGATGCCGGCCGCGTCGCCATCGGCACCGCTGACACGAGCCGACACGATGAAGGCGTCGGCCGCATCACCCGCAGCGACCAAGCTCTTGGTGCCTGTGAGTTTGCCGCCAGCCACGCGCGTCGACACATGATGCAAGCGGTAGCGGGCGGCCCGCTCCTGGTAGGCCAGCACCACCAATGCCTCGCCGGCGGCAATGCGTGGCAACCAGTCGGCCTGCACCTCGGCTGGCGCGTGTTGCAGCACGGCCGGTGCGATCAAGGCCGCTTGGGCAAACGGCTCCATCACGATGCCGCGCCCTAATTCCTCCATCACGACCATCGCGTCAGCCGCGCCAAAGCCCATGCCGCCATGCGCTTCCGGTACGGCCAAGCCCATCAGGCCTAGCCCGGCCAAGCCGTCCCAGGCTTCGCGGGAGAAGCCGCCGGCCCGCACGATGGTTTGGCGGCGTGCAAAGGTGTAGTCCTTGTCGACCCAGCGGCGGACCGCGTCGCGCAGCGATTCTTGCTCTTCAGTGAAATCAAAATCCATGTTCGTTTCTCCCAATATTTAGCATCAGTCCAACTTCAGCGGGTGAGAACTTTTTGTAGCGAGCGGTCGTCAGGCTAGCGCGAAGGCGCGGAGGTGCCGGAACGTACTTCAGGTACGTGAGGATTCCGAGCATCGCCCAACGACGCGTGGCGGCCGCGCAGTAAAAAGTTCTCGCCCTCAACCCAACACGGTTTGTGCAACGATATTGCGCTGCACCTCGTTGGACCCGCCGTAAATGGTGGTTTTGCGGCAGTTGAAGTAGTGGCTGGCCAGTGGTGGGCAATGGGCAGAGCCGACGAAATCGCCTTGCCAACCGGCTTCCATCGCTTCTTGAATGAAGGGCAGGCTGAACGGGCCGCCTGCCAGCATCATCAGCTCGGTGTAGCGCTGCTGGATTTCGCTGCCGCGAATCTTCAGAAGGCCGGCCACGTCGAGCGACTGCTTGCCACTCTTTTCGCCCGACAGCACGCGCAGCACCATCATTTCCAGCGCCACGACGTCGACTTCCAGCAAGGCGATCTGGTCGCGGAAGCGGCTGTCTTCCATCAGCCCTTCGGCCTTGGCGATACGCTTCAGCCGCTCCAGCTCGCGCTTGGCCCGGTTGACGTCGGCAATATTGGTGCGCTCGTGGGCCAGCAGGTATTTGGCGTAGGTCCAGCCCTTGTTTTCTTCACCGACGAGGTTCTCGGCCGGCACTTCGACATTGTCGAAAAACACCTCGTTGACCTCGGCCTCACCGTCCAGCAAGACGATGGGCCGCACGGTCACGCCAGGCGATTTCATGTCGATCAGCAAGAAGGAAATGCCCGTCTGCGGCTTGCCGCTGCTGTCAGTGCGCACGAGGCAGAAAATCCAGTCGCCGTATTGGCCCAGCGTGGTCCAGGTCTTTTGGCCGTTGACCAGGTATTTGTCACCTTGGCGTTCGGCCTTGCACTTGACGGACGCCAAGTCCGAGCCCGCGCCCGGCTCGCTGTAACCTTGGCTCCACCACACCTCGCCGCTCATGATGCCGGGCAAGTGGCGTTGTTGTTGCTCGGGCGTGCCGAAGGCCATGATGACCGGGGCCACCATCACCGGGCCGAACGGCACGATGCGCGGCGCGCCGGCCAGCGCGCACTCTTCTTCGAACAAATGGCGCTGTATCGCGTTCCAGCCCGGGCCGCCAAATTGCTGGGGCCAAGCCCAGCCGTGCCAGCCTTTGGCACCCAAAATTTTGGCCCAACGCTGCATATCGTCCTTGCTCAGACGCAGCGCGTTGTGCACTTTGTGACTGATGTCGGTGGGCAGATGCTCGGCCACCCATGCGCGAATGTCGGCGCGGAAGGCGAGTTCGTCCGCCGTGAAGTTCAGATCCATGCATTTCTCCTGGGCTTTTTAACGTGGAACAACCCGGATTCAACCGCCCCGCCGGGGCGTCTGTCCAGGTTGTTTCATGATTCAGGGGCGCACCGCCTCCTCACCATGACGACCAGCGCAGGTTTTAGCACGAACGTGCTATTTTCTGTTGTCGCGGCAGGGACAGCGCGACAACTCCCCCTATAAAAACAAGCAGCCACGAAAAAGCAGCCACGAAAAAGCGGCCACTGAGGGCCGCTTCGTTGAGACGCTTGTCAATCAGCGGCTGCGCTGGCGGCGGCTGTAGAACAGACCCAATAAGGCCATGCCGGCCAGCACCAGCGAGCCGGGCTCCGGCACCGTGCTGCCGTTGGGGGTGACGCTGGTCTTGGCACCCGACACCGAGAACAGCTTGACGTAGTCATAGCCGGAGCTGCTGTAGGTGGGCGTCCCCGCTGTGGCGGAGGTCGGGTTGCCGCTGCCGTTGTCTGCGTTGGCCACCGTGCCACCGATGGTCGAGTTGTAGGCGCTGATCAGCCACCAGCTTGACGACAAATTGCCGGCGTTGATGGCCTCATCGCCCAAGCCGACGTTGGCGTAGCTGCCGACCAAGTTCCACCCTGTGCTGCCGGCCGCTACTTTCAAGTTGCCGATGTTCTTGGCCGTGACCGTGGCCCCAGCCGCCGCGCTGGTGTTGTTGGCGACCGTGCCTTGGTAGGCCATCACCGTGATATCGCTGTCGTAATCAGCCCAGCCGATGTTCAACGAAGTCAGCGTGACCGCTTGGGTGAATTGCACCAGGATCATTTCCAGGTTGCCCTGGTTGTCGAGTGCGTGGTTGGGCGCGCCCGTGCCTTCTTGATTGACGCCCAGGCCGCCGCCGGCGTAGCCGGTCAGGCCACCGGCCGCAGCGAAGTTGCTGCCAGCGGTCAACGAAGCGGAGTAAGCCGCTGTCGTCAACGTGCCATCGGTCTTCACGCAGCTGCTGCTGGCGCAGTTGGTATCAAGCTGCCAAGTGGATGCCGCTTGCGCGCTGGGCAGCCCCGCCACGGCGGCCAACAGGCCGCTGGCCAAGAGCATGACGCGACACCGCGCCGCAGCAAATTTTTGCTTATTTTTCATCGTTCACTCCGGTCTTGCCTGGTGGCCTCGACAGTTTTGAAGGAAGCGAGACTTCAACTTGAAGTGCGCTTGGTCAACGGCGGGCGACCATTCGTTGAGCCATCCCTAACTTCATCAGGTCGTGACTGTAGTCAATTGCGGCAAGGCCTACAGCCCCTCATTCGAGTGTCTTCAGTAACATTTGTGCGTCCGCACCACTTTCAAAATTCGCACCTGCTTTCAGTACTTGCGTCAGCTCGGTGCGCGCTTCGGCTCTGCGGCCGGCCTGGGCCAGCACAGCGGCCAAGTGGTAGCGGATTTCAGGGTTGGTGGGTTGGCGCAGCAGGGCATCGCGCAACAGTTGCAGTGCTCTGTCCTTGTTGCCGGCGAGGTGGTTGGCCCAACCGGCCGTGTCGACCAGCAACGGGTTGCGCGGGTTCAGGCTGAGCGCTTGCTCGGCAACCTTCAGCGCGGCCGGGTCTTTCAAGCGCAGCAGCACGTTGGCCAGGTTGTTCAGCAGCTCGGCGTCAGCGGGACGGAGTTTCAAGGCGGCTTCGTAAGCCCGGCGAGCGGCGGTGAAGTTGCCGGCGCGGGCGTGCGCATCGGCCAAGGCGCGCTGTACCGGCAGGTCTTGCGGCTGGCTGCTCAGCCAGCGTTCGGCCAACGCTATCGCCGGCTTGCCGCCGTCCTGGCTGGCCAAGCTGCGGAATAGTCGCAGCAGCGTGTCGCTGGACGGCGCAACCTCATGGGCGCGGCGCAAGGATTCCAGCGCCGTCGCCGCTTGGCCACGGCTGAGCGCCACCTCGGCCAGCAAGCTGTAACCGTTGGCCAGCTTGGGCCAGCTCTGGATGATCTGGCGGGCTCGTCGCTCCGCTTTGGCGGGCTCGCCTTGCTGGAGTTCCAGCGCCGTCAGCAGAGTCAGGGCCGGCAGATGGTCGGGCTGACCGGTCAGGGCCTTGTCCAAGCTGTAGGCCGCGCCCGGCAGATCCTTGACCTGCAGTTGCAGACGGGCAATTTCCACTTGGGTTGGCGCTTCAAAGGACGCGCGGCGTGAGGCATTGGTCAAACTGGCACGGGCACCAGCCAAGTCGTTGTTGGCCATTTGGGCGCGCGCATAGGTTTGCAGCACCTGCACATCGTCGGGCGCTTTGCCCAGCAACTGCTTGGCGGCGTCCAGCGCCTTGGCCGCCTGACCCTTGCGCAAATGCCAAGCCACCAGCGCGAAGTTGGCCCGCGTGTCGCGCAAGCCACTGTAGTCGGCGGCGTTTTCAAGCCAGCGCAAGGCCTCGTCGCCACGGCCGCGCACTTCATTCAATACCGCCATTTCAAACAGCGCGTCGATATGGCGGGGCTCCGTTTTGAGGATGTTGCGCAGCCTGATGTCGGCCGCGCCAAACTCACGCGTGGCAATCTCCACACGCACCAAGCCGAGCTTGGCCTCGGTCAATTGGGCGTCGCTGTTCAGCGCTTGTTCGAAAGCGCTGCGGGCCCCGACATAGTCGGCGGTGCGCGTTTTCGCCAGGCCCAGCATCAGCAGGGCGCTCGGGTTGCCGGGGTTGAGCTTGAGCAGACTTTGCGCCACGGCCAGCGCCTTGGCTG
>JBIIVZ010000013.1:0-17001 GCA_044339175.1 Roseateles sp. | reverse complement strand
TCGTCCAGCAGCGCGCGCAATTGTGGTTCGTGCGGGCGCGCGGGCCGCTGCGGCAGCTCCGGCAGCAGCCGTTCTCGCGCCTGCCCGCTGTGCAGGTCGATGTCCCGCACGATCTCGCCTTGCTCCAGCACCAGCGCTTCGTCCGCCAAGGCCAGCACATCTTCGACATCGTGGCTGATCATCACGACCGGAATCTGCCATTCCTCGCGCAGCAACTTCAATTGTTCGCGCAGGCCTTGGCGCAGCAGCGGGTTCAGCGCGGCGAACGGCTCATCCAGCAGCAGCAGCTCCGGCTTGCAGGCCAGCGCCCTAGCCAGCGCCACGCGTTGCTGTTGGCCGCCGGACAAGGCCGCCGGCCGCGCCTGCGCCAGCGCGGCCAAGTCGAAGCGCTGCAGCAGCGTGTCCACCCAGGCCGCAGCCGCTGCCGGCAGGCGCGGCCGATACCAGCGACCCAGGCCAAAACCAATATTGGCGCGCACATCCAAGTGCGGGAACAGCGCATAGCTCTGGAACAGATAGCCGATGCGGCGCTCGGCCGCGGGCAGGTCAATCCGCTGCTCGGCATCAAACAGCGTGCGCCCGCTCAGCCGCACATGACCGGCATCGGGTCGCTGCAGCCCGGCCATCGCTTGCAGCGTCAATGACTTACCGGCCCCCGACGGGCCGAACAGGGCCAGCACCGGCGCGGCTGAGCAAAAGCTCAAGCGCAGCGCGAAGTGGCGCTGTTTGTCGCGCAGCTTCAGTTGCAGGTTGACGTCAAGCATCGGCGTTCACGGTGAGGCAAAGCCTTGTTGCAACAGGATTTGCTGGGCCGCCGGGCCTTGCAAATAGCGGACGAAGTCTTGCGCCAGCGCCGCTTGCGACCTTTGCGCGGAGCTGCGCGTCACCGCCACCGGGTAAAGCACAGCGCCACCGACGGGCTGCACCAAGCGCACCTTGCTGCCCATCGACAGCGCGTCGCTGCGGTAGACAAAGCCGGCTTGCACCTCGCCGCGTGCCACATAGGCCAGCACCTGGCGAACGTTGTCGGCCTGCACGAACTTCGGCGTCAAGGGCAGCCACAGCTGAGCCGCTTGCAGCGCCAGGGCCGCATATTGACCGGCCGGCACGCTGGCGGGCTTGCCGATGGCGATGCGCTGGACTTGCGCGCGGCTCAGGTCGGCCAGCTGGGTGATCTTGAAGTCGTCCTGCAGCGGCGCGATCAACACCAACTGGTTGGCGGTGAAGTCGCGGCGGCTGCCCGCTTGGATCAGCTGTTGCTGCTGGGCGCGGTCCATGCTGGCTTGATCGGCGCAGGCCAGCACATCGACCGGCGCGCCTTGCTCAAGTTGCTGCACCAGCACGCCGGACGCCGCAAAGTTGAAGCGCAGCTGTGTGCCTGGGCGGGCTGCTTCGAAGCTGCGACCGATTTCGCTCAGCGCTGGCCCCAAGCTGGCGGCGGCGGAGATGGTCAGCGCTTGAGCTTGCGCCAAGCTCACAAAGCCCGATAAACCGACGAGCAAGGCGGGCAGCAGGGTTCGGAATAGTCTGTGCATGGTGTGGCGTTCTTACTGGACCAGATAAATAAATCAGCGGCGGCTGAACAGCCGGTTCGACAGCATCAGCACCGACATCGCCAGCGCCGAGCTGAGCAGCACCAGCCACAGGGCGGTGTCGTCCTGGCCGGCTTGCACCGCGTCGTAAATCGCCATCGAAACGGTTTGCGTCTGCTGCGGAATCGAGCCGGCCACCATCAGAGAGGCTCCGAATTCCCCCATCGCCCGGGCAAATGCCAGCAGGCTGCCGGCCAGAATGCCGGGCCAAGCCAGCGGCAGAGTGATGCGCCAAAACACGCCCCAGTTCGACTGCCGCAAGGTGCGGGCGGCCGCCTCCAAGGTCGGGTCCACCGCTGCAAATGCGGCCATGGCCGACTTCAGCACCAGCGGCAGGGCGACGATGCAGGACGCCAGCACTGCGCCATGCCAGCTGAAGATGATGGAATAGTTGAAATGCTCGCGCAGCCAGCCACCCAGCGGGCTGTTGCGCCCCATGCCCATCAGCAAGCCGTAGCCCACGACGGTGGGCGGCAACACCAGCGGCAGCATGCAAGCGGCTTCCAGCAGGCCCGACCCCGGGAACGGTTTGCGGGCGAACAACCAGCCCAAAGCGGTGCCCAGCACCAGCGCCAGGGCCGTGGCAACACCGGCCACCTTCAGCGACAAGTAAAGCGGGAACCAGTCCAGTGCGGACAAAGCGGCCAACATATCCGTAGGCTCGTTATGCAGTTGATTACATAACGATCATAGCCGCGCAGCAAAAAGCGTTCTCCCTTTCAAAGCAAGATGATTTTTGCTTTGCCGCTCAGCAGGGGCCGGCAGAGGATTTTGTAGCCGTCGGCGTCAAAGTCCGCCGCGACGGCGGCTTGCTTGCGGGCCTGCGGCAAGCGGTTGACGCTGCCCAAATAGCACCAGTTGCGGATGACATGGATTTGCCGCGGTTCCTGCGCCCAGCGCTCGACCAAGCCGACCGCGCCGGGGTAGGGCCAGCACATCAGCCGCAGCGCTTCGAGTCCGGCCAACAGGCGTTGCTGGTGCGCGGCCGGGCTTTCGGTGCCGGCGCAGACGCCGCCGCACTGCCGCAAGCTGGCGCGAAAGCAAGCTCGCCCGGCAGCCAACTTTTCCAGCCCGAGGGCACCGTAGCAAAGCTTTTGCCGGTCGGCCAGCTCGCGCAAGCTGTCCAGCGCCGCATGGCGGCTGGCGTAGAGGCCGAACAATTGCGGCTCGCGGGCGAAGTCGAAGTCGCGCGACTCGACCACTTCCGGCCGCTCGCCGCCCCAGCGCAGCGAGCACAGTTGGCGGTTGCGGCGCAAGCGCTGGTTCAGCAGCGGCTGCTGTTGCTTGATCATTTGCGCCTCCAGCAGCAGCGCGCCGATCTCGCCGGCGCAGCGAATGTGGCTGATGCGGGTGGTCTGGCGCAGCAGATTGGCCTCGGCCGGGTTGCGCAAATGGGACAGCACGCGGCTGCGCAAGTGGATGCTCTTGCCGATGTAGAGCGGCAAGTCACCGGCTTGGCCGTGGAAGGTGTAAACGCCTGGCGCTTCAGGCAGTTCGGCTGCGGCGACCCGCAAACGGCTTGGGTCTTCGAGCGGCGCGTTGGAACTCAAACAGTCAGCGCTTGCGCTGGCTTGTCTGCGGCAGCGGCAGCCTCAAACAGCGGCCCGGCCGACAGCGTGGCGAACCCCGGCAGATCGCTCAAGCGGTTGATGCCTCGCATGCTGCGCGTCCACCACTGCGAAAAGCTGCTGCAAGGCCGCTCGACGGTGGCGAACAGTTGGGGCAGCGGGCGGCACAGGGCTACGCCGTCCAGCAGCCCGAGCAGATGCGGGTCGGCCACGGTTTGTACCGAGCGGGCACCCCGCAGCGCAGCGGCCAGGCCGGCCCGGTCGGTCATCCAGCAGGGCGCTTGCAGCTCGGTCATGCGCTGGCTGACGAAGTTCCAGCGGGCGGCGCTCCAGCCCCAGCGCTGGTGAAACTCCTGCAAGCAGACCCCCAGCACCAGCGTGGACGGAGCGAGGTCCGGCGGCGGCGCGCGCAACGCCCAGGGGTGGACCAGCCAGATGTCGCGGCCGTTCAGTGCGGCGCTCGGCGGCGCGGCTGTTGCAAAGTGCGGCAGATCAGCCGGCAACAACAGCGCCGGCTCCTCGATGCCCATGCCGATTCGACTCTTTTTGTCATGCCCGACGCTGCGCGGGCTGCGCGCGATCTCGTCCAGCGCTTCATAAGTGGTGTCGATCACGCTGCCGGGGCTGTGCCAGGCCGGCGGGGCGTAGCGGGTGACGTTTTCGGCGTTGAACAAATAGGGCTTGTGACTGCCGGTCGCGGCCACCCATTGCCAGCTCAGGTGGTTGCTGGCCAGGTCACCGTCGAGCAGGTGGCCATACATCCAGTCGGCCGCCACTCGCCAATGGATCTTGCGCAAATGCACGCAATAGCTGGCCAGCCACATGCGCGCATGGTTGTGCAAATAGCCGTTGGCGTAGAGCTTGCGCACTGCCATGTCGATCACCGGCACACCGGTACGGGCCTCGCGGATGTCGGCCGGTAGCTCGCGGGCATAGGCCGAGTCCGGCAGCAGGCCGGTGCGCAGCGAGCTGAAAATCGCCTCGCCCTGGTGCTGCCAGACATGGTGGAAGTATTCGCGCCAACCCAACTCGAAGACCAATTTGTGCTGCGGGTCGAGCGGCTGGCGCGCGGCCACATCGGCCAATACCTCGGGCAGCGTCAGCAGGCCGTGGGTGATGTAGGGCGAGAGTCTTGTCACGGCCCCGTCGATGGCGTTGCGGCTGCGGGCGTAATCGCTCGGGCGCACGGCGGCCAGCCGAGCTTGAGCTGCGGCGGATGTGGGGGCAAAAACTTCAGCAGAATTCATGGCGGCGCTCTATTCGGTGTTCTGGGCGTTGTTCAAGAGGCGGTGGCTGTGGGCAGCGAGCCGACCTCGGCGCGCCGCACGGCCGCAGCCCGCTCGGTGATCGCCTGTTTTTGCGGCTCGGTCAGGCGTGCCAGGTTCTTGACCTGCATGACCATGCGTGGGTTGGCGGCCAGACGGGTTTCATGGCGCATCAAAAAATCCCAGTACAGCGTGGTGAACGGGCAAGCGCTAGCCCCGACGCGCTCGGCCGGGTCATAGCGGCAGCCCTTGCAATGCGGGCTCATGCGCTGGATGTATTTGCCGCTGGCCACATAGGGTTTGCTGGCCATCAGCCCGCCGTCGGCATATTGGCTCATGCCCAGCGTGTTTGGCAGCTCCACCCATTCCACCGCGTCCACATGGACGGACAAAAACCAGGCATGGACCTGCTTGGGGTTGACGCCGAACAGCAGCGCGAACAGACCGGTCACCATCAGGCGCTGGATGTGATGGGAGTAGCCATGCTCCAGCGTTTGCCCGATCGCGTCGCGCAAGCAGGCCATGTCGGTCGCACCGGTCCAATACCAGGCCGGCAGGTTTTCTTGCGCGCCCAGCTCGTTGCGCTCCAAGTAGCTGGGCATTTGCGTCCAGTAGATGCCGCGCACATATTCGCGCCAGCCGAGGATTTGCCGGATGAAGCCCTCCACGCTGGCCAGGGCGGCGCGGCCGGCGTGGAACTCGGCCTCGGCTGCGGCCACCACCTCGCGCGGGTTCAGCAGCTTCAGGTTCAAGGCGGCCGCCAGCAGCGAGTGGTACAGCCAGGGCTCGCCCGGCCACATCGCATCTTGGTGACGGCCGAAGTGGGGGAGGCGCTGCTGGATGAAGCCGTCCAGCGCCAACAAGGCCTGCGCCCGCGTCACCGGCCAGGCGAAGCTGTCGAGCCGGCCGGGGTGGTCGTGAAAGCGGCTGTTGACCAGCGCGATCACCTCTTGCGTCAGCGCGTCGGGCGCAAACTGCTGGCGCGGCGGCACCGCTCCGGGCCCGCTCGGGCCGAACGCTTCGCGATTGTCCTCGTCGTAGTTCCACTGCCCGCCGATCGGCTTGGCCTTGACGGACTTGGCGCTGCCGGCCGGTATCGCCTCCATCAGCACGCCTTCGCGCTGGCGCAATTCGCGGTAAAAGTATTCGAGCCGCAGCGATTTGCGGTCCTTGGCATGGGCCGCGAAGTCCCGCACGGTGGTGTAGAAATGCCGGTCGTCGCGCAAGTCCAGCACCAAACCGGCTTGCGTCGCCACGCTTCTGATCGCTTGCAGCACACGCCAATCGCCGGGGGCGGTCAACACCAGCTGAGTCGGCTTCAGCCGGTCGATGGCGGCTTGCAGCTCGGCGGCCAAGCTGCCCTGGTTGTCCGGGTCGTCCAGTTTGGTGTAGTGCAATGGTCGCCCGGCCTCTTGCAGCGCCACCGCGAAATGCCGCATCGCCGCCAAAAAGATCGCGGTGCGCTGCTTGCTGGACCAGGCCGTGGTGGTTTCTTCCGCCACCTCAGCCATCCAGACCGCGTCCTGCGCCGCATCGAAGCCGTCAAAAGCGGACGCTTCCAGATCCAGCTGGTCGCCCAGCACGATCACCAGTGAGCGCAGCTCAGCCACGGCGGGGAGCTGCTTTGCGGCAGGCGTCGGAGCAATACTTCACCTCGTCCCAGTTCAAGGCCCAGCGCTTGCGCCAAGTCATTGCCAGCCCGCATTGCACGCATGGCTTGCTGGGCAAGCTGCTTTTGTTGCCTTTGAACGAACGTGATGCCGGGTTTGCTGTGGCATTGGAAGGTGTTGCTTTCATTGCTGTCTCTGACTGTTGACCTTGGGCAGCTTCACAGGATAGAGAAAGGCCACCCAAGTGGCGGCCGGCTGCGGCCATGGTTGATGAGGCCACCGCGATAATGTGAGTCAAACCCTATTCAACTGAAAGCGTAGTCCGATGGATGCCGACCAAGCACTGGATCTGCCCGATGTTCTGCCGCTGCCTCCGCTGGAGGGTCGGCTGCGCTACCGCAGCGGTGCGGTGGCACGTATGTTGCGCATGCCGGTGGCCACGCTGCGCATCTGGGAGCGGCGCTACCAGGTGACCGACGTCCATTGCACGCCGGCCGGCCATCGTCTGTACGCGGCCGAGGACGTCAAGCGGCTGGCGCTGCTCAAGCAGTTGACCGGCATCGGCCACGCGATCAGCCATATTGCCAAGCTGTCGTTGACGCAGTTGCAAGATGTGGCGCAAGGCCATGCCCGTTTGTTGGAGCGAGCACCGGAGGTGGCGGCTGATCGGGCCGTGGCTGGTGCGGCGTCCGCACTGGCCGGGCCGGTGCCGCCGCGCCGCTACGACGATGCCGCGCTGGCCGTTTTTGCCGGTCTGTCCGGCAACATCGCTTGTGAGTGCCCCGCCCAAGTGGTCGCGCTGCTGGGTCAGTTGACGCAGTTCGAGGACTACAGCGCGCAATGCCAGCAGCTGAACCCGGCCGACGCTGCCCTGCATGCCGAGCTGCAGCGCGTCGCCGGTACGGCCAGGGCCTTGTTCGAGCAAGCGCTGGAGCAGATCGCGATTTACGAGGGCTTGCTGCCGCCGCCCGCCGGGCTGGCCGGGCCGGGCGCTACTTGACGGGGGTTTCGTTGCGGGCATCGGAATCGCTCGCGGGTCTCGACCCGCCCGACCGGGTTCGGTAGGGCGTCGCCGTTGTAGGGCGGTCGCTCAGCCCGCCGCGATGCGCTTGGCCAAATGGGCCAGCGCTTCTTCGACCTGGTCGACCAGCACCAAGCAAAGGTCGCCCGGTTGCAGGCGCGCCAAGGCCGCGTCGATGGCGACGAACTCGCCGCGGATTTCCTCGATGTAGTTCGTGCGGCTGGCACCTTGCAGTCCCAGGCGCAGCAAGTCGAGCACCTCGCCGTCTTCACGGCCGCGTTGGCAAGCGTCCTGGAACAGGATCACCTCGTCGAAAGCAGCGCCCAGAATGACGGTCTGCTCGGTGATGTCTGCGTCCCGGCGGTCGCCCGCTCCGCTGATGACAACCGAGCGAGTCTTGGCCGGCAGTGCTTCCACCGCAGCCACCAGCGCGCGCATCGCGTCCGGGTTGTGGCCGTAGTCGGCAATCACCGTGGCACCGCGATAGTCCATCACGTTGAAACGGCCGGGCGCGTTGTCGGCGTCGTTGGCAAAGCTGGCCAAACCGCGGCGCACCGTGTCCCAGTCCAGGCCGATTCCCCAGGCGGCGGCCACCGAGGCCATCGCGTTTTCGACCTGAAAGCCGATCGCGCCGTTGCGGGTGATCGGCACGTCGCGCAGCGGAATCGATTCGCGCCAACTGCCTTGCGCGGCCACCAGCAGGTCGCCGTCGATGTAGACGCAGCGCTTGCCCTGGGCCCGGTGCGTGGCCATCAGCGGGTGGTGGCGGTCGGCCGCGAAGTAGATGACTTGGCCAGGGCAGGTGGCCGCCATATTGGCGACGATCGGGTCGGCGGCGTTCAGCACCGCGTAACCGTTCGATGCCACGTTCTGCACGATCACCCGTTTGACCAGGGCCAGCTCTTCCACCGTGTTGAGGAAGTTCATGCCCAGGTGGTCGCCGGCCCCCAGGTTGGTCACCACCGCTACTTGGCAGCGATCAAACCCCAGGCCTTCACGCAGAATGCCGCCGCGTGCGGTTTCAAACACCGCCGCTTCCACGTCCGGGTGCATCAGCACATTGCGGGCGCTTTTCGGGCCGGAGCAATCGCCGCTGTCGGTTTGGCGGCCGTCGATGTAGACGCCGTCGGTGTTGGTCATGCCGACCTTCAGCCCGCAGGTGGCGAACAGATGGGCGATCAGCCGCGTCGTCGTTGTCTTGCCGTTGGTGCCGGTGACGGCGACGACCGGGATGCGGCCGTCTTCTTGCTTGTGCGGCTTGTGCCCGTACAGGTGGGCAATGATGGCCTCGCCGACGTTGCGGCCCTTGCCGTAGCTGGGGCTCAGGTGCATGCGCAGGCCGGGCGCGGCGTTGACTTCGACGATGCCGCCGCCCTGTTCTTCCAGCGGCCGCAGCACGCCTTCGGCGACGATATCGACGCCGCAGACATGCAGGCCGACCACTTGGGCGGCCGCAATCGCGCGCGCCGCCACATCGGGGTGCACATCGTCGGTCACGTCGGTGGCGGTGCCGCCGGTGGATAGGTTGGCGTTGTTGCGCAGGATCACCCGGCGACCCAGATCGGGCACCGATTCCGGCGTCAGGTCTTGCATCGACAGCCGGGCCACGGCGATGTCGTCAAAGCGGATCTTGGTCAGCGAGGTGGCATGACCATCACCGCGCTTCGGGTCGGCGTTCACTTTGTCGACCAACTGCTTGACGGTGTGGGTACCGTCGCCGATCACATGCGGCGGGTCGCGGCGGGCAGCGGCCACCAGCTTGTCGCCGATCACCAGCAGACGGTAGTCGCTGCCGGGCAAGAACTTCTCTACCATCACGACGCCGATTTCGTCGGCGGCGCGGTAAGCGCCTTCCATCGCAGCCAAGGTGCTGACGTTGACTGTGACGCCCTTGCCCTGGTTGCCGTCTTGGGGTTTGACGACGACCGGCAGGCCGATCTCCAGCGCCACGGCCCAGGCCTCGGCCACCGTGCTGACCGGCTGGCCGGTCGGCACCGGCACGCCGGCCGATTGCAGCAGTCGCTTGCTCAGGTCTTTGTCCTGCGCAATCGACTCGGACACGGCGCTGGTCGCATCGACCTCGGCGGCCCAGATGCGGCGCTGCTTGGCCCCCCAGCCGAACTGCACCAGGCTGCCCTGCGTCAAGCGCCGATAAGGCACACCGCGCGCCACCGCCGCGTCGACGATGGAGCCGGTGGATGGGCCCATGCGCACGTCTTCGTCGATTTCGCGCAGCTTAGTCAGCGCCGCGTCGGCGTCGAATTGGCCGTCGTCACGCGCTGCCACCACCAGTTTGCAGGCTTCCTCGAAGGCCAGCCGGCCGACGTCTTCCTCGCTGTACTCCACCACCACTTGGTAGCTGCCCAGCTCGGCGGTGACGTGGGTGTGGCTGAAGGTGACCGGGCAACCCGCCTGCGCCTGCAGGGCCAGCGCGGCTTGCTCCAGCACATGGGCCAGCGAGACGGTGCTCGGTTGGGCGGTCAGTTGGGCGCTGGCCGGGCGCAGCGCGCCGATGGCGGGGAAGAGGGCGCGCAGCCGGTCCTCAAAACCGGCGATGTCGGCAATCGACCGCTCCGCTGGCGTGCAATGCACGACAGCTTCAATCGCCGTGTGGCGGCTCCACATATTGGGGCCGCGCAGCGTACGGGTGCGAGAAACTTCCATGTTTCGACCTTCTCTTCTCAGTTGGGCTCAGGCGCGCCAGCATTCAGGCAGCCAGGCAAGGGCAAGGGCAAGCGCAAGGGCGGGGCCGGCCTCAAGCCGACACGCCGCCCTGCAATGTCGGAACGAAGGTGTCCATGCCGGCGGAAATCAGCTCCGGCGAAATATTCAAAGCCCAGGCGGTGGCCACGGCCGCCACCACGGTCGCGGCATCGATCTCGGCTCCGGCTGTCATGCCGCTGTGGGCAAAGCGCTGCAGCAGCGCTTCGACATTGGCACCGGCGGTTTCAGATTGGCCTTGCGCCAGCACGGCCGCTCCGCCTTGCAAAAACACCGCCCGGCCGCCGTTGGCGCGGTGCTCGACCACGGCCTGGTTCTGCCCGTCCACCGCGTACAACAGCACCTCGCCGTCGCACAGGTCGGACATGTCGACCAGCAGCGGCTCGGCCGCATTGATGACCGCCACGCCGTCACTCAGCACCACGTCGATCTGCGTGCGCAAGACCTTGAACAACTGGTCTTCGTTGTTCACATCATGGTCGGCCAGATCCTCCAGACCGCCCATGTCGGTGACCACGCCGACCAGGCAACGGTCGTAGGACAGGCCATCGCCCAAGATGGAGGCAGCGTTGTTCTCGATCACCACCGCGTCGATGCCGCGGTTCATCAGCAAGCGGTGTGCAGCCTCCCAGCGGGCGCTGTTCTTGTGCTCGACCCGGCGGGTGCCGAGGTAGAGACCGTCGCGGCAAGCCAGACCGACGTGGCGGCCGTTCAGGTGCAGCAGCCAAGCCACCAGGCGCGCAATCGTGTGAGTGCCGCGCGAGCCGGCCACGCCGACGATGGGGATGCGGCCGGTCTCATGTTCGGCAAACAAGTGGTCGATGATGGCCTTGCCGACCGGCTGCGGGCTGCCCGAGGCCGGCTTCAAATGCATCAGCAAGCCCGGCCCGGCGTTCACCTCGACGATGGCGCCGTTCTGCTCTTGCAGCGGCCGGCTGATGTCCTCGGCCACGACGTCGATGCCGGCAATGTCCAGGCCGATGACGCGGGCCGCCAGCGTGACCGCATGGGCCACCTCCGGGTGGACTTCGTCGGTGCAGTCGATCGAGACATTGCCATTGCGCTGGATCAGCACTTGGCGGCCGGCGGCGGGCACGGCGTTGATGTCCAGGCCCTGGCGCTCCAGGTCCAGCAAGATGACCTCATCCTCCAGCGCGTTGATGCGGTTGAGCGGGAAGTCTTCGGTCAAGCCGCGACGCGGGTCGCTGTTGATCTGGCTGTCGATCAACTGCGCCACGCTGTGCTGGCCGTCACCGACCACCCAGGCCACCTCGCCACGGGCAGCCGCCACCAAGCGCCCGCCGACGACCAGCAAGCGGTGCTCGTTGCCAGGGATGTAGCGCTCGACCAGCACTTCGCTGCCATGGGCATCGGCCAGCTCGAAGGCGGCCATCACGTCGACGCGGGTTTTCAAGTCCAACGTGACGCCGCGGCCGTGGTTGCCGTCCGACGGCTTGACGACGACCGGCAGGCCCAAGTCTTGCGCGGCTTCCCAGGCACTTTCGCCGTCCTTGACGGCGCGGCCCTCGGGCACCGGCACGCCGCAGGCCTTCAGCAAGGTCTTGGTCAGGTCTTTGTCGCGCGCAATGCCCTCGGCAATCGCGCTGGTCATGTCGGTCTCGGCCGTCCAGATGCGGCGCTGGCGGGCACCGTGGCCCAGTTGCACCAAGTTGCCGTCGTTCAGGCGAATGTGTGGAATCTGGCGGTCGGTGGCGGCCGCGACGATGGCCGCAGTGGAGGGACCGAGGTAGCAGTCGTCGAGCTTTTCACGCAGGCGGGCCACGGCCGCTGGCACATCGAACGGCTGGCTGTTGATGGTGGCCATCAGCAGGGCCAAGCCCTCGGCCAGCGCGGAGCGCGCGACTTGCTCGTCGCGGGCGCGGAACACCATGCGGTAGACGCCGCGCATCGAGGTGCTGCGGGTCTGGCCAAAGCCGGTCGGCATGCCGGACAAGTTGAGCAACTCGATCACCACATGTTCCAGCACATGGCCGGCCCAAGTGCCCTCGACCAAACGCTGCAAGAAGCCGCCGCGCTCGCCGACACCGCAGTGATGCTCGATCAACGCCGGCAAGGCGAGCGAGATCCGGTCGGTAAAACCGGGTATCAGGTTGGTCGGGAAATCTTCCAGTTCACCTAAATCGAGCCGGACTTCCAGCACCGGTCGGTAGGTCCACACATTGGGGCCGCGCAAATAATTGATGCGCAACAGCTTGATGTCTTCTTTCATGCTCATGGGTGGCGGGCCTGGTCAGGGCCGAATTCTTTAGCAGGTGGAGAGAGTAGGGCGTGATTGTGCGCCCTCTTGTTGGCGCTCAAACCCGAGCCGGGTGCTGTGCGGCCGGGGTCATTTTGGCCTGCCACCCGTGTGCTGCGGCCTTGCCGCAACGGGCTGGAATCGCGGCAAGGCGTGTATGAGTGAAAATCCGGCTTCAAACATCGAATGCGGCTCGCTCGGGCCAGCAAGTTCAAAAACACAATGCACAGTCACCATCCTGTTGAAGCGTCTCCGCAGCATCCTCAATGGGCGTCTGCCCAAGCCAAGCTGCGTGCAGCTGAGAACGTCGTGGCACCGCTTGAGGTTGACCTGGACTCGCAATGCCGCTTTGCCCAAGGCCTGCTGATCCTGACTCAGCAGCGCGTGTTGGCTTGGGACCCGGCCTCTGATGTTTGGAGCGAATGGGCATTGGCTCCCGGCTTGAGCCTGAAGTTGTCCGACCACGGCGGTATCGGCAGCCTGGAACTGCTGGACCCGACCTGCCGCTTGGCGCAGTGGCGCTTCACGTTGGCCGTCAATGTGCAAGCGCAGCGCTGGATGGAGCAGTTTGATCGTCAGCAAGCGCGCTTGGCCGGCGAGATCACGCCGCCCGGCGAAGAGGTCTCGCTGTGCCCCGCCTGCCAAGCGCCGCTGCCGCCCGACAGCGAGGTCTGCCCGGTCTGCGCCCGCGAGTTGCACACGCCGCCGTCCACCTGGGTGCTGCTGCGGCTGTGGCGTTTTGCCCGGCCCTACCAGGGGCAGTTGCTGCTCGGCTTTGTGTTGACGCTGCTGTCGACCGCCGCCACGCTGGTCGCACCCTACTTGACCATGCCCTTGATGGACGAGGTGCTGATCCCGTTCCAGAACGGCCAGAAGATCGACCCCTGGCTGGTCGGTGGTTATCTGGGCGGCTTGGCCGGTGCGGCCTTTGCGGCCTGGGGCTTGGGCTGGGCCCGCACCTATTTGCTGGCGCTGGTGTCCGAGCGCATCGGGGCCGACCTGCGCACCGCCACGTTCGAGCATCTGTTGCAGCTGTCGCTGGACTATTTCGGCGGCAAGCGCACCGGCGATCTGATGTCGCGCATCGGCTCGGAGACCGACCGCATCTGCGTGTTCTTGTCCATGCACGCGCTCGATTTCGCCACCGACGTGCTGATGATTGCGATGACCGCGACCATCCTGTTTTCGATCAACCCGCTGCTGGCCCTGGTCACCTTGACGCCGCTGCCCTTCATTGCCTGGATGATTCACCGGGTGCGTGACCGCTTGCGCACCGGCTTCGAGAAGATCGACCGCGTCTGGGGCGAGGTCACCAGCGTGCTGGCCGACACCATTCCCGGCATCCGCGTGGTCAAGGCCTTTGCGCAAGAAAAGCGCGAGGCGCAGCGCTTTCGCGAGGCCAATGTCAACAACCTGAAGGTCAACGACAAGCTGAACAAGACCTGGGCGGTGTTCACGCCGGCGGTGTCGTTGCTGACCGAAATGGGGCTGCTGGTGGTTTGGGCCTGCGGCATCTGGCTGGTCTCCAACCAGCAGATCACCGTCGGCGTGTTGACCGCCTTCATCGCCTACATCGGGCGCTTTTACGGCCGCATGGATTCGATGAGCCGGATTGTCTCGGTGACGCAAAAAGCGGCGGCCGGGGCGAAACGCATCTTCGACATCCTCGACCATGTGTCCAACGTGCCGGAGCCGGTCAACCCGGTCAAGCTGGAATCGCTGGACGGGGGGCTGCGCGGCGGTCTGACGATGCACGACATCGGCTTTCGCTACGGCAACCGCGCCGTCATTCGCGGCCTCAATCTGGAGATCAAGCCGGGCGAGATGATCGGCCTGGTCGGCCACAGCGGTTCGGGTAAGAGCACGCTGGTGAACCTGATCTGCCGCTTTTACGATGTGACCGAGGGCTCGATCCGGGTCGACGGCGTGGACTTGCGGCGGCTTGGCGTGTCGGATTACCGCCGCCATATCGGGCTGGTGCTGCAAGAGCCTTTCCTGTTCTTCGGCACGATTGCCGAGAACATCGCCTACGGCAAACCGGAGGCGACGCGGGATGAAATCGTCGCCGCTGGCCGCGCCGCTCACGCGCATGAATTCATTTTGCGGCTGCCGCAAGGCTATGACTCGCTGGTCGGCGAACGCGGTCAGGGCTTGTCCGGCGGCGAACGCCAGCGCATCTCGATCGCGCGTGCGCTGCTGATCGACCCGCGCATCCTGATCCTTGACGAGGCCACCTCGTCGGTGGACACCGAGACCGAGAAGGAAATCCAGAAGGCGCTCGACAACCTGGTGCTGGGCCGCACGACGATTGCCATCGCCCACCGGTTGTCGACGCTGCGCAAGGCCGACCGCTTGGTGGTGATGGACCGCGGGCAGGTGGTGGAGGTCGGGCCGCATGACGAGTTGATGGAGAAAAAGGGTGCGTACTGGCGGCTTTACGAGGCGCAGGTGCGCCGTGTGGATGCCGAGGATGCGGACGACGTGGCTGTGCTGCCGCCCAATCCGACATCGCACAGCGCCTGAGCCCGGAGCATGAACCAGATGAAAACAGAGTTGTTTGAAGACTTGCAGCGCGACGCGTTTGGCCGCTTGGTGCTGACCGATCTGCAAGGCCAGCTGCATGTCGGCGTGGTGCCGGTGCGAGCGCACCCGATTTCGGCCCCGGACGAAGGGGTGTCTCTGCTAGGTTTTGACGGCCATGAGCGCGTCTGGATCGCCCGCCTGTCCGCGCTGCCGCCGTCGGTGCGCGAGTTGCTGGAAGCCGAGTTGGCGAGCCGCGACTTCATGCCGACGATCGCGCGGCTGAAAAGCGTCTCGACCTTTTCCACCCCCAGCTTGTGGACGGTCGAGACGGACCGCGGCGAGTTGCAGTTCATCCTCAAAACCGAGGAAGACATCCGTCGCCTCCCCGACGGCCGCCTGCTGGTCGCCAGCAGTCACGGCCTGCAACTGCTGGTGGCCGACCGTTTTGCCCTCGACCGAATGTCGAAGAAGTTGCTGGAACGGTTTTTGTAATCAGCCAGAAGGCCGTAGCGCCTTCTATTGAGCCGCTTCGCGCAAAACCTGCTGCTGGCCCCAGCGCTCGGCCACAGCCAGCAAGACCACGGCTTCGCCTTCGGCCAGATGGGTGTCGGCCTCGGCCACGTCGATGCAGGTGCGCAAGACCTGGGTCTGCAGCGCAGGGTCATCAATCTCGGTCAACAAGACCTGCAGCGTGGCCATGTCGATCGCATGGCTCAAGCCTCGGCTGGCATGGGCCGTGGCCAACAAGTCTTCACACAGCGCTTGAATCACGCCATGCAGCGCGGCGGGTGTCAGCTCGAACGCATGTTGCAGGCTGCCGCGCTGCAAGGCTTCCAGCTCAACCCGGCTCAAGTGGCCGTCAGCCAACATCGTCAAGGCGACGATGCGGCTGGCCGCTTCCGGGCTGTTGTGGGGATAAGGTCGCATGAAAGTTGCTCCGGTTTTAGAACTTGGCTTATTCGTCCTTACCAAAGCCACCGAAGCCGAACAGGCTCAGCAAGCTGGTGAACAGGTTGAAGATCGACAAATAGAGGCTGACGGTGGCGAGCACATAGTTGCTTTCGCCGCCGTTCACGATGCGGCTGGTTTCAAACAGGATCAGGCCGGCCGACAGCAGGGCGACCATCGCCGATACCGCCAAGCCCAGCGCCGGAATCTGCAGGAACACCGCGCCCAAGCCGGCCAGCAGCGCGATCACCATGCCGGCAAACAAGAAGCCGCCCATGAAGGAGAAGTCGCGCTTGGACGTCAAGACCCAGGCGGACAAGGACAGGAAAGTAGCCCCGGTAGCCGCCAGTGCCATCAACACGACCTGACCGCCACCGGCCATCGCCAGCGTTCTGGACAGCATGGGCCCGAGCGTGAAGCCCATGAAACCGGTCAGCGCAAACACGACGGGCAGGGCCCAACCGCTGTTTTTCAATTTGTTGACGGCGTAGAGCAGGCCGAAGTAGCCGCCCAGCGTCAGCAGCAGGCCCGGCGACGGCAGGCGCAGCGACACGCTGGCGGCGGCCACGGCCGCGCTGAACAGCAGCGTCAACGAGAGCAGCGCGTAGGTGTTGCGCAGCACGCGGGCCGAGTTGGCCGCCTCGGCCGGAAGTTGCGTGGCGGGTGAGTTGATGACGACCAGCGCACCGTGGCTGGCGCTGGGGCTGGTGACGCGGGAGAGGGATTCCATGGGGTAGTCCTTGAGTGGAGGGCGTGCGGATTCAACGGCAAGATTCAGCAGCGATGGCCGGTCGGCGCTGGATTCACTGCGAGCTTGTAGCTTAGGCACAGCGCTGCTATTGAAAAAGCAGTGAATCGCGAACTGACACTTCGGTTGAACCTGCTGAGTCAGGCCGGCTGGAACAATTTTTCCGGTGCGCGGGCAGCGCCATTGCACTTTTAAGCCGAAGTGCCGGAGGCTCGGTTTAGAATCCGCGCGGAATTGACGTTGACGTAAACGTCAACCTAGAGTTGATGTCACCCGGCCTGACCCGGCTCGGCCAGACAATCGATCAAACCCACTGAGACACAAGGACCTGTGATGAATCTGCCCGGACTGAATTTCCAACTTGGCGAAGACGTCGATGCATTGCGCGACGCGGTTTATCAGTTTGCGCAGGCCGAAATCGCCCCGCGCGCGGCCGAGATCGACGCGACCGATCAATTCCCGATGGACCTGTGGCAAAAGATGGGCGAACTCGGCGTGCTGGGCATCACCGTGCCTGAGGAATTTGGCGGTGCCCATATGGGTTATCTGGCCCACATGATCGCGATGGAGGAGATCAGCCGGGCATCCGCCTCGGTCGGCCTCTCGTATGGCGCGCATTCAAACCTGTGTGTGAACCAGATCAATCGCAACGGCAGCGCCGCCCAGAAGGCGAAATACCTGCCCAAGCTGATCAGCGGCGAGCATGTCGGCGCGTTGGCGATGAGCGAGCCGGGTGCTGGCTCCGACG
>JBIIVZ010000196.1:0-5067 GCA_044339175.1 Roseateles sp. | reverse complement strand
CGCAATGACTATTCTTCGTCGCCCCGCAAGACCCGGCGGATGACGTCCGAACCAAAGCCGCGAGCCATCAAGAACCGCACCTGTTTGGCACGTGCGGCCGCATCGTCCGGCGCTTGACCGTCGAATTTGCGCTGCCAGACGGCACGGGCGCGCTCGAATTCGGTGCTCTTCAGCTCGGCCTGGTTCTCGGCGCTGAGGCTCAAACCATGTTGGGCCAGCTCTTGCTTGATGCGCAAGCTGCCAAAGCGCCGTGCCCGCGCATGAACGCGCGAGTCGATAAAGCGCGCTTCATCCAGATAGCCCTGTTCTTGCAGGCTTTGCAGCAAGTCATCGACCTCGGCGGCGGCAGAACTAGGGTGGTCGCCGCCCGCTGCCTCAGCGGCGCTGTCGGTGCCGCCAGGGTCATCGCTGTCATTGTTGTCATCGCCGACATCGTCAACATCTGCGCGGTCCGACCAAGTCGGCGGCGCAGCTGAGGCGGACCCGGACCAGGGCCCGGAGGCTGCGCCGGCAAAGCGGGCGGTGGCATCGGCCCCGGGGGGCGAATTCAGCCGCGCTGCCCTGTCAACGGCGAGTTGCTGGCTGCGCAAGATATTCAGGAGCTTGCGCCGCAACTCGACCCGGCTGTGCTCCCGGTGCGAGAGCAAGCTGATCGCTCGCATCTTCAGTGAGGTGGGCTTGATCATCGTGAACACCTGCGGGCTGGCAGCAGCCTCGAGACCAGCCGCTGTATTTACGCCGCTGTATTTATGCCGCCGGGCTAACGACCAACAGCGGCACGCCCAGCGATTCGCGCACCTTGTTCTCGATCTCGCGTGCGATGGCTGGGTTTTCACGCAAGAACTCGCGTGCGTTGTCTTTGCCCTGACCGATTTTCTCGCCTTGGTAGGCGTACCAGGAACCGGCCTTCTCCACCACCTTGGCGACCACGCCCATGTCGATGATTTCACCTTCGCGGCTGATGCCTTCACCGTACAAGATGTCGAATTCTGCCGTTTTGAACGGGGGCGCGACCTTGTTCTTGACCACCTTGACCTTGGTTTCGCTGCCGATCACTTCGTCGCCCTTTTTGATCGAACCGATGCGGCGAATGTCCAGGCGCACCGAGGCGTAGAACTTCAGCGCATTGCCGCCGGTGGTGGTTTCGGGGCTGCCGAACATCACGCCGATCTTCATGCGGATCTGGTTGATGAAGATGACCATGCAGTTGGCCTTCTTGATGGTGGCAGTCAGCTTGCGCAGCGCCTGGCTCATCAGCCGCGCTTGCAGGCCCGGCAGGGAATCGCCCATTTCGCCTTCCAGCTCGGCCTTGGGCGTCAGCGCCGCGACCGAGTCGATGACAATCAGGTCGACCGAGCCGGAGCGCACCAAGGCATCGACGATTTCAAGCGCTTGCTCGCCGGTGTCGGGCTGGCTGATCAACAGCTCTTGCAGATTGACGCCAAGCTTTTGCGCGTATTGGATATCCAGCGCGTGTTCGGCATCGATGAAGGCGCAGACGCCGGCCACTTTTTGCATCTCGGCAATGACTTGCAGCGTCAGCGTCGTTTTGCCGGAGGACTCGGGGCCATAGATTTCAACGACCCGGCCGCGCGGCAAACCGCCCACGCCCAGTGCGATATCCAGGCCCAACGAGCCGGTCGAGACCACCTGGATGTCTTCAATCACCTCGCCCTCACCCAGGCGCATGATGGAACCCTTGCCGAATTGCTTTTCGATCTGGGCGAGTGCGGCCTGCAGAGCCTTGGCTTTTTCGGCGTTGACGGTTTTGACTGGGGCGTCCATTGAATTCTCCTGAAATGGCAACAAGGATTATGGCGCAATCTGTATGTTTGTACAGTAGTTTATACATGGCCACTGACGCTGACTTGTGCGCTGTGCAGCCTCATTCTCGAGTCGGCGGGCCAACTCCATAGAATGCGGCACAAAGACCGAGACCTATATCCGGACGGAGACCCCCATGCGCATCCTGATTGCAGAAGACGACCAAGTATTAGCGGACGCATTGCTGCGCTCGCTGCGGGCCTCGGGCTACGCGGTAGATCAAGTCGGCACCGGCACCGAGGCGGATGCGGCGCTGGCCCTGCATGAATTTGATCTGGTGATTCTGGATCTGGGCCTGCCGCGCCTGCATGGGCTGGAGGTGCTGCGCAACCTGCGCGCACGCGGCTCGTCGATGCCGTTGCTGATCTTGACAGCCGCAGACAGTGTCGAGCAGCGCGTCAAGGGCCTCGACTTGGGGGCCGACGACTACATGGCCAAACCTTTTTCGTTGCAGGAGCTGGAAGCGCGGGTGCGCGCCCTGACGCGGCGCGGCTTGGGCACGGCCTCCAGCATCATCAAGCACGGGCCGCTGTCCTTCGACGCCACCGGCCGGGTGGCTTACATCAACGACCAGATGATCGAACTGTCGGCGCGCGAATTGAGCCTGCTCGAAGTGCTGTTGCAGCGCGCCGGCCGCTTGGTCAGCAAGGATCAGTTGGTCGAGCGCTTGTGCGAATGGGGCGAAGAGGTCAGCAACAACGCAATCGAGGTCTACATCCACCGGCTGCGCAAAAAGATTGAACAGGGGCCGATCCGCATTGCCACCGTGCGCGGCCTGGGCTACTGCCTCGAAAAAATCGCTGGCTGATGATGGGCAAGCAGCGCGTCTGCCCGACACCGCCAGCGGCCCGCATGGGGAAGCTGGCGTGACGCGGCGCAGCTTGGCGGACCGGAGCCGGTGCGATGCCGGCTGAGCCGGGTCAGCGCTCGCTGTTCGGCGAAATTCTCGATTGGCTGCTGGCACCGCTGCTGCTGATCTGGCCGATCAGCGTCGCCCTGACCTGGTTGGTGGCGCAGGGCATTGCCAGCCGGCCTTATGACCGCGAACTCGGCGAGATGGCGCGCAGCTTGGGGCTGCAAGTGGCGGCCGAGGCACCGCCGGGCCGCAGTGGCCGCTCCCGCTACGCCTTGGCACCCGAGGCCGCCGCGCTGCTGCGCGCCGATGAAACCGACACGGTGTTCTACCAAGTGCTGGGTCTGCGCGGCGAGCTGCTGAATGGCGACGCCAACTTGCCGGTACCGGTGCCCGACGATGTGATCGTGCCCTGGGAGCTGCATTTCCGCGACGACGAGATGGGCAACGAGCGTGTACGGGTCGCTTATCTTTGGGTGTCACCCGAGGGTCAGGCCGGCAGCACCAAGACGATGCTGGTGCAGGTCGGTGAAACGCTGGGCAAGCGCACAAGGCTGACCAACGAAATCATCAAGGGCGTGATCCTGCCGCAGTTCGTCATCCTGCCGCTGGCGGTGCTGCTGGTCTGGCTGGCGCTGGCGCGCGGCATTGCACCGCTGAACGATTTGCAGCGCCGCATCCGTTCCCGCGACAGCTCGGACTTGAGCCCGATCGACGAGCGCCGCATCCCCGATGAAGTGGCCCCGCTGGTGCGCGCCATCAATGACTTGCTGGCCCGGCTGGATCAGTCGATGAGCAGCCAAAAGCACTTCCTGGCGGACGCCGCCCACCAATTGAAAACACCGCTGGCCGGCTTGCGCGCCCAAGCCGAGTTCGCGCAACGGGAGATCGACGAGGGGCGCAGCCACCCGGTCGAGCTGAAGCGCTCGCTGCAGCAGATTGCACTCGCTAGCCAGCGTGCCGCCCACATGGTCAACCAATTGCTGGCGATGGCGCGCGCCGAAGATAAAGAGCATGCGGCGCGCCGGCTGGAGGTCAATCTGGCCGACCTTGCGATTGAAACGGTGCGCGACTTTGTACCCCGTGCGCTTGAAAAACGCATCGACCTCGGCTACGAAGGCCCAAGCCCGGAGGTCAGCGGGCTGTCCGTGCTGGGCCATCCGCTGCTGATCCGCGAGCTGATCCGCAACTTGGTCGACAACGCCCTGCTCTACACGCCGGCGCGCGGCACGGTGACGGTGCGGGTGGTGGAAGACCCGTTCGGCCAAGTCAGCGTGCTGCAGGTCGAGGACTCCGGGCCGGGCATCACCGAGCTGGAGCGCGAGAAGGTGTTCCAGCCGTTCTACCGGGCGCTGGGCACCAATGTCGATGGCTCCGGCTTGGGCTTGGCGATCGTGCGCGAAATCGCCCATCAACACGATGCCGAGGTCACCCTCGACGACACCCGGCAGCGCCGACCCGGCCAAGTCGAGCCCGACGGACAAGGCCCCGGCGCACGCTTCACCGTGCGGTTTCACGCGCATCCGGTGTTGGAAGCCTGACGGCAAAAGTTCTCGCCCTCTCAAGAAACAAAACGTTCCGCATTGAGAAACGCTGCCGGAGCTGCGGCCATCGGGTGCGTCCTTCCGCTCATGCCAGAGCCAGCGGCCTTGGCACGTGGCGAAACGTCCCGCCGGGCTGATCCCGCGAGCACACTGTTTCTCAATAAACGCCGGGTGCCGCCAGGGGCCTGGATCGCTCTCAGCCGTTGACGCGACGGGTCTTGGCGATCGACATCAACAGGCCTAGCCCAATGCCCAGCGTCACCATCGCCGTGCCGCCATAGCTGATGAAGGGCAGCGGCACGCCGACCACCGGCAAGATGCCGCTGACCATGCCCATGTTGACGAACACATAGGTGAAAAAGCTCATCGTCACCGCACCGGCCATCAAGCGGGAAAACAGCGTGGGGGCGTCCGAGGCAATCATCAACCCGCGGAAGATCAGCGCGACATAGCCGAGCAGCAGCGCCAGCGCGCCCATCAGGCCGAACTCCTCGCCGAAGGCGGCAAAGATGAAGTCGGTGGTGCGCTCGGGGATGAACTCCAAGTGCGTCTGCGTGCCTTGCATGAAGCCCTTGCCGGTCAGGCCGCCGGAGCCAATGGCAATGCCGCCCTGGATGATGTGGAAGCCCTTGCCGAGCGGGTCTTTGGTCGGGTCCAGCAGGGTGCAGACGCGGTTTTTCTGATATTCACGCAGCACCGGCCAAGTCACATCCGGCTCGCAAATTGCATCTTCACTCAGCACCAGCGCGGTGAGTGCCAGCAAACCGACGATGAAGGCAGGCACGATCAGCCGCCAGGACAGGCCAGCAAAGAAGATCACATACAACCCGGCCGCCGCCACCAACA
>JBIIVZ010000195.1:0-5079 GCA_044339175.1 Roseateles sp. | reverse complement strand
ACCGTCGTGCAGGACCACGATAACGGCTACAACGCCAGCAAATCAATCGGTGCCGGCTTGGGTGTCTATCACTTGAAAGGCAACAACAGCGACGACAACATCACCGCCAAAGAAACCCTGGTAATGTCGTTTGCGAATGCGGTCGCCCTGCAAGGCTTCTCTTTGCGCTCCGATGGCCACAACACCACCTGGGACTGCAATGCGACCTTCAGCTTGGCCGTGACCGGTGCCGACAACAAGGTCACCACCTTCAGCAGCCTGGCGCTGAAAGGGACGTACAGCCTGACCGATCTGACCGCGCTGAACCACAACCAGCCCTTGCTCGGCAGCAAGTTCGCCTTCAGCTACGGCGGCGCCAAGGCGGATCAGTTCTATTTGTCCGGCATGACGGCATCCGCGGTCGCGGCCGTACCGGAACCCGCCACTTACGCGATGCTGATGGCCGGTCTGGGGGCCATCGGTTTTGTAGCCCGCCGCCGCAAGGCGGCCTGAATCAGCTTGGCTCAGCTGACATCAGCTGAGCCAGGCTGAGTTCAAACAGGCCCCAGTGTGGGGTCTGTTGCGGGGCCTGCTGCGCTTTTTTAACGTGGCTCACGGCTCGCCGTAGGGGTCAGCGAAACCCAGGCCCAGCATCAGCGCCGTCTCGCGCGCTTCCATGCACAGCGCCTCGTCCTCTTCTTCATGGTCGTAACCCTGCGCATGTAGCGTGCCGTGCACCAGCATGTGGGCGTAATAGGCGGCGATGTCTGTCTGCGCCGCCAAGGCCTCGCGCTCGACCACTTCGGCGCAAATCACCAGATCGGCCACCACCACCGGCTCATGGCTGTAGTCGAAGGTCAGCACATTGGTCGCGTAGTCTTTGCTGCGGAACTCCAGATTCAAGCGCTGACCTTCCTCCGCCGAGACGATGCGCACGGTGATCTCGCCCGGCAACTCCAGCCCGGCGCGCACCCAGCGCATCACCTTGTGCCGAGGCAGGAGCGCACGGTGACGTGGGTCGGCAAACTGCAACGACAAGCTCAATTCCGGCAGGCTCATGCGGCACCGCCCTTCGAGCTCTTCAAGGCCGCCGTGCGCGCCTCGTAGGCTTCGACAATGCGCGCCACCAACGGATGACGCACCACGTCAGCGCTGGTGAAATGCGTCATCGCAATGCCCTTGACCTTGGCCAGCACCCGCTCCGCGTCCACCAAGCCGCTGGTCACCGACTTGGGCAGATCGACCTGGCTGGGGTCGCCGGTGACGACACATTTGCTGCCAAAACCGATGCGAGTCAGGAACATCTTCATTTGCTCCGGCGTGGTGTTTTGCGCTTCATCCAGGATCACGAACGCATTGGTCAGCGTGCGCCCCCGCATGAAGGCCAGCGGGGCCACTTCCAGCAAGCCCTTTTCAAACGCCTTGGTGACACGGTCAAACCCCATCAAATCGTAGAGCGCGTCATACAACGGGCGCAGATACGGGTCGACCTTCTGGTTCAGATCGCCGGGCAAAAAGCCCAAGCGCTCGCCCGCCTCGACCGCCGGGCGGGTCAGCACGATGCGCTGCACGCTGTTGCGTTCCAGCGCATCGACCGCGCAAGCGACCGCCAGATAAGTCTTGCCGGTACCGGCCGGCCCTAAGCCAAAGGTGATGTCGTGGGACAAGATGTGACGCAGATATTCATGTTGACGCGGCGTACGCCCGGCCAAGTCGGCCCGGCGCGTGCGCAACACCAGCGGTTCGGCAGCGTCGCCGGCCTCGGCAGGTGCTGCTGCACGCGCTACACGGGCCTTGCGGCTACGCGGCTGTGCGGCCAACTCGCTGGCCGCCTCCACCAGCGCCAACTGCAAAGTCTCCGGCGAGAGCGCTCTGCGCGCCCTTTCGTACAGCGTGTCCAGCAACTTCGCCACCCGCTCGGCCGCCGCCTTCGGGCCGGTGATGCGGAACATTTCTTGCCGGCGCACCAGGCTGACGCCCAACGCCGACTCGATCTGGCGCAAATTGCCGTCCAGATTGCCACACAGATGGGCCAGTCGTTTGTTATCCACCGGGTCAAGAACATGACGAAGAATCACAGGGCACTTTCTATTGGATGGGCCGGCAAAGCCTGGCCGTTGATCAAGCGAAGAAGGCTATTGTGGCCGGGCATACACCCGCAGTTGCGACCCGCAGCGTCCGGCACAATTGTGTGCATGTACAAATTGTTTCAAACAAAAAGCAAAATCGCCGCTGGCATGGCGAAGTTCGCTTTTATGTCGTCGTTGCCCTTCGCTGCGACGACAGCGGCAACGGCAGCAACACTGCAGATGTTGCCCGCTCCGCACGGGGCAGCCAGCATCGCGCGGGCTTCGGCCGAGTGGACGCTGTTGGCGCAGCAATTCGCGCCGGCCTGGCTGGCCGCCATGCTGCTGATGATGTCCATCACGATCGCGCTGCTGGCCTGCTTGCACGCACGCGAGCGGCACGCGCTCTACCTCAGCGGCATGATGCTCGGTTGGGTCGCTTGGACGCTGCTACGCGCCGACGCCGACGTGCCCGCCACCACGCTGGAAGCCGGCCTGCGGCTGTCGAGCCTGGCCGTGCTGGTGCTCTGCGGCGTGCAGTTTTTGCAGCATCAGATGATTTGGTCACAACGCTGGGTCGCCCCGGCGCTGCTGCTGCAAGTGCTGCTGGTGCCGCTGAGCTTGGTGCTGCTGCCGCCTCCACAAGCCCAGCAGCTCAGCCCGGTCTGGTCCGGCCTGATGACACTCGAAATGCTGCTTGCTATGGCCTGGTATTTGCGCCTGCGCTGGCAAGCAGGCCTGGCCAATGAGCAGCCAGACCCGGCCAAGGACCACGACTTCATGCTGATGAGCTGCATGCTGGGGCTGGCAGCGACCGCTCTGCTGGGTGACTTGCTGCTGGAGTATTTCAACCCGCTCAGCTTGAACGTCTACTCGCCCTGGCTGGCCCTGATACCGCCGCTGCTGATGCTGGCCCTGGGCTTGAACGTGACGGTGGACTTTGCCCGCGCCCGCAAGGACGCCGAGAGCCGCCATGTGCAGTTCGAGCAGCAAATGCATGAAAAGGTGGCGGACATCGAGCGCAACTTCGGCATCATGGTCGAGCAGAAGCTGGAACAAGTGACCGAGCGAGAGCGCAAGCGCATCGCCGCCGATCTGCATGATGACCTGGGTGCCAAGCTGCTGACCATCGTCCACACCAGCGAATCGGACCGCATCTCGACGCTGGCCCGCGAAGCGCTGGAGGAGATGCGTTTGTCGGTGCGCGGACTGACCGGCAAACCGGTGCAGTTGCTCGACGCGCTGGGCGACTGGCGGGCCGAGGTGGTGTCAAGGCTAGGCCAGGCCAATATCCTGGCCGAGTGGAAGTCGCCGCCCGAAGACATCATCCACACCCTGCCGGCGCGCGCCTACGTGCAGACCACGCGGATCTTCCGCGAGGCGGTCAGCAACATCATCAAGCACAGCGGCGGCACCCACTGCACCGTCAGCTGCAATGTGCAGGACGGCGATTTCATGGTGGTGATCCAGGACAACGGCCAGGGCATACCGGCCGAACTCGATGGCCGACTCGACCGCGGCCACGGCATGGCCAGCATGAAGTCGCGCGCCAAGCAAATGCAGGGGCAGTGCCTGGTGGAGTCCGGTGCGGGCTGGGGTACGGTGATTCGCCTGACCATCCCGCTTTGACTGCACTTGCACACAGCTGCTGCCTCGTTGATTTGCGTCGATTTGCGCCCAGCAGCTTCAAACCCAGATTTATTCGCACGGCCTGCGTAAAACCGCACACCCGCCGGTTCATTCGCCAAAGCCTTGTGCCGATAACACCATGCCGACTGCGCGAATGGATGGACGCCGGGCCCGGCTAGAGTCTGCCCCGTTCGCTTCATCCAGCCCAATCCAGCCCCAGACCCAGCGCTGCAGCACCGATGCAGCCGCAGGCCATGACCCAGCCCACGACCGAGACATCCATGGAACACATCCTGCTGCTTGAAGACATCCCCGAGATCCGCGCTTGGCTGAAGGCCTTGACCAAGCAGGTCTTCCCTGCTGCCCAGATCACCGAATGCTCCCGCGTGCAGGATGCGCTGGCCCTGGTGAACAGCCAGCGCTTCAGCCTGGCGTTGCTGGACCTGGGCCTGCCGGACGGCTCCGGTGTCGACGTGATTACCGCGCTGCGAGACAAGCAACCGGAGGTGCAGTCGGTCATCGTCACCATCCACGACGACGACGAGCACCTGTTCCCGGCCTTGCAGGCGGGTGCCTTCGGCTATTTGCTGAAGGAACAATCACGCGAGCTGTTGATCGAGCAACTGCAGCGCATGCGCCAGGGCGAGCCGCCGCTGTCACCATCGATTGCGCGCAAGGTGATTGCTCATTTCGCATCGCAACGACGCCCGCAGGCCACCAATCTGCTGCCCGAGGTGTCGCTGACAGACCGCGAGACCGAGGTGCTGCTGCGCGTCGCCAAGGGCTTCACGCTGCCCGAGATCGGCGTGCAACTGGGCTTGTCACGCCACACCATTGCCGACTATGTGAAGCAGATCTACCGCAAGCTCAACGTCTCATCGCGGGCCGAGGCGGCATTGGAAGCGCAACGGCTGGGGCTGTTCGGGCGGAACTAGTCTGCGCAGATAATGCGCCCATGATTGGAAGACTGACAGGCGTCATCGCGGAAAAATCGCCCCCGCTGGTTCTCATTGATGTGCAGGGCGTCGGCTACGAAGTCGATGTGCCGATGAGTACTTTCTACAACCTGCCAGCGCTGGGCGAGAAGGTCAGCCTGCTGATCCACTTTGTCGTGCGCGAGGACGCCCAGATCCTGTTCGGCTTTTTGACCGCCGAGGAGCGTGCCACCTTCCGCTTGCTGGTCAAGATCAGCGGCGTCGGGCCTCGCATGGCTTTGTCGCTGCTGTCGGGCTTGTCGGTGGCCGAGTTGGCGCAAGCGGTCTCGCTGCAGCAGACCGGCCGCTTGGTCAAGGTGCCGGGTATCGGCAAGAAGACCGCCGAACGGCTGTTGCTCGAGCTGAAAGGCAAGCTGGGTGCCGACCTGGGCCTGCCGCTGGCGCCGGCGCATGACAACCAGGCCGACATC
>JBIIVZ010000194.1:0-5087 GCA_044339175.1 Roseateles sp. | reverse complement strand
GGTTTCCAGACGCAGCTGTTGCCGCAAACCAGGGCCAGCGTGGCGTTCCAGGCCCACACCGCGACGGGGAAGTTGAAGGCCGAGATGATGCCGACGACGCCCAGCGGCAGCCATTGCTCCATCATCCGGTGGCCGGGGCGCTCCGAGGCAATCGTCAGGCCATGCAGTTGGCGCGACAAGCCGACGGCAAAGTCGCAGATGTCGATCATCTCCTGCACCTCGCCTTCGCCCTCGCTGCTGACCTTGCCGGCCTCGATCGCCACCAACCGTGCCAAGCTGGCCTTGTGCAAGCGCAACTCCGCGCCGAACAAGCGCACCAACTCGCCACGGCGCGGTGCCGGGACTTGCCGCCAAGCGAGGTGGGCGGTGTGGGCATGGCCGACGGCCACTCGCATGTCCTCGGCCGAGGCGGCGTGCACGGCACCGAGGCGGCTGCCGTCAATCGGCGAGTGCACGGGCATGTCACCGCCGGTATAGGCCGTTGCAGGAACGCCGAGGTCGCTCAGCAAATTCTGGATGTTATTCATGGAGAGTTTCCTTTTTGAGTCATCGGGTGAGAGCTTTTATAGCGAGCGATCAGCCAGCGCCCCCTGGCAGCCGTGCCGTAAAAAGCGCTCACCCGTTCAGCCGATGGATTCGACTTGGCGTGATTGTTGATAGGCCTGGCCAAAGCGATTGGCCAGGAAAGCCGGCAGCTCCACTTGTTCCTGGCGGATAAAGCCGGACTGTGGCAACTGACCATTGCGGAACAGATCGACGGCGGCGCAAATGCCGGCTGCGGTGGTGATTTGAATCGCGGACAGCGGCGCGGCACCGTCCCGCTCGGCAAATATCTTGCGGGCAAACACTTCTTGTACCAAGCTGCCGCCGCGCAGGCCGGACACGGTCACGAACACCAGCACCACATCTTGCATGGTGGCCGGCATCGACTTGCGCATGATGCTCTTCAGCGTTTCCTGGTCGTTCTTCAGTTGCAGATCGTCCAGCAGCATCGTCATCAGGGCGCGGTGGCCGGGGTAGCGCACGGTTTTGTAGTCCAGATTGCGCACCCGGCCCTGCCAGGTCTCGCACAACGTGCCCAAGCCGCCGGAGGTGTTGAAGGCCTCGTATTCGGTGCCGTCGAGCGAGAAGTGCTCCAGCCCTTCCAGCGGCAGCGCTTCGATGGCGCGGCCGTCGTGGATGGCTTCGCAGGGGTGGCAATACTCGTTGATCAGGCCGTCAACGCTCCAGGTCAGGTTGTATTTCAAGGCGTTGGTCGGGAACGCCGGCAGCGCGCCGACGCGCATCTTGACGTCATGCAGCGTGTCGAACGATTTGGCCAAATGGTGGGCCACGATGCCGATGAAGCCGGGTGCGAGACCGCATTGCGGCATGAAGGCGGTCGCTGCGCCTTCGGCCAAGCGCTTGACCTCCTTGGTCGCGTTCACGTCTTCGGTCAGGTCAAAGTAGTGGCAGCCCGCCTCCAGCGCCAACTGAGCGGCGGTGATGGCCAAGTGGTAGGGCAGGGCGTTGATGACGGTGTCCTGGCCGCGCAGCGCGGCGGCCAGGAGCGGCTTGTTTTCTGTGTCCACCACCCGGCCGGCAATGCCCTCGGCGGCCAGCTTGGCCAGGACGGCCGCATTTTTGTCGATCACGGTGACCTGATAGTCGCCGCTGGACTGCAGCAGGCGGGCGATGGTTTGGCCGATGTGTCCGGCCCCAAGCAATGCAATTTTCATGGAATCTCCTCCTGCGAATGTGGGCTTCAGTCTAGGGAGGAGTGCTGACGAAATAAAGCGTAAGTTCGTCGAGAAATATCAATAGGCTGACGAATCGTCGGTGAAAATTGACGCTTCGTCAAAACATAGGGTAAACCGTGGGCACTGATATCGCGACGGCGGGTGTTGCCAAAGATCAACTGGATCGCCAGTTGGTGACTTTGTTGCAAGCCAATGCGCGCGCCAGTACGGCTGAACTTGCGCGGCAATTGGGTGTGGCACGCACCACGGTGGTGGCACGATTGGCCCGTTTGGAGGCGGGCGGCGTGATCGTTGGCTACACCGCGCGCTTGGGCAGCGACGCGGCCGACCGTGGCGTGCAGGCTTTTGTCGGCATCACAGTCAGCCCGAAGGCCGGGCGCGAGGTAGTGAAGCGCCTGACCGCCTTGCCCGAACTGCGCCAATTGGCCTCGGTCAGCGGGGAATTTGACTATATGGCCCTGCTGCGAGCCGATTCGACGATGCGGCTGGACGCCTTGCTGGATGAAATCGGCGACATCGACGGGGTGCTGAAAACCACCAGCTCGGTGGTGCTGGCGCTCAGAGTTGACCGCAGCACTTGAACCGGGGGAGTGGTCTACCCCGCGTTGCTGCGGAGTCTAGAACTGGTCTTGTGGGCTGCCTGCTGCCTGCCACCTGCCACCTGCCATCTGCCGCCTGACGAATCAGCGGCAGCGGTTCGGCTGGGTCAGTTGCAGGCGATTGCGCCCGAGGCGACCAGTTCATGAAACAAGGCCATCAGCGCATGACCGCTCATGCGGTAGGGGTCGAGCTTGGCGGTTTCTGAGTACTTCAGCACCAGCCCCAAGTTCAGACGCTGCAGATTGGCTTGCCCCATTGACCAGCCGGCGAACTGGCGTTCGTCGGTCTCGGCATAGCTGAGCAAAATCACGTCGTGGTGGCGGGTGTCGCTGACGATGTGTTTGTAGCGCGCGTTGATCGCATCGCGACCGCCCTCCAGCACCTGCATGAAAACTCCGTCCGTGTAGCAAAGCAGGCCGGTAATGCCTTCGGCCGGATTGTGTTCACGCGACTGCTTGAGGATCAGGCTGAGCTCGTGCTCGGACATTGGCGCGTTGGCGCGGCTGGCGTACATGAGGCGGACAAGCATGGGTTTCTCCAGGTGAGGTGCTGAATTCAAATCGGGACTGATGCAAAACTGCCCCAGCGTCGTTCCTCCGCCTTGCCGTACAGGGCGCGCTGCGTTCAGCATCGTGCCTAGCGGGAACAATTTTGCGCAAGTCCTACAAATCTTTTTAAGCGGTGTCAGCGGCGACTGTCACCGCCCGCTGTCACTGCTTGATCAGCGACAGAAATTCGCGGCGCAGATTGGCGTCCTTCAGGAAGGCTCCGCGCATCACGCTGTTGATCATCTTGGTTTCGGTGTCCTTGACGCCGCGCCAGTGCATGCAGAAGTGGTCGGCCTCCATCACCAGGGCCAGGCCGTCCGGTTGCACGCGCTCCTGCAACTCGTTGGCCAGCATCGTCACCGCCTCTTCCTGAATCTGCGGCCGGCTCATGATCCAGTCGCAGATGCGCGCGTACTTGGACAAGCCGATCAGATTGGAGTGTTCGTTGGGCAACAGGCCGATCCAGACCCGACCCATGATGGGGCAGAGGTGGTGGGAGCAGGCGCTGCGCACGGTGATGGGGCCGACGATCATCAACTCGTTGAGCCGGGTCACGTTGGGGAATTCGGTCACCGCCGGCATCGGGATGTAGCGGCCTTTGAAGACCTCGCGCACGAACATCTTGGCCACGCGCTTGGCGGTTTCCTGGGTGTTGTGGTCGCTGTCGGTGTCGATCACCAGCGCCCGCAGCACTTCCTGCATCTTCAATTGCACTTCCGCCTGGATTTCGTCCAACTCGCCATCAAGAATGAATTTGGCGATGTTGTCGTTGGCGTGGTGCCGGCAACCGGCTCCAACCAATCGGTAGCGGACGCGCTCGGAAGCGGACATGAGGGCCAGGTCGCGCTCGGAGGTGTCGTCCTGGGCCGGGGTTTTGGGCTGCTTGCCAGTCATCGGGCTACTTTCGTTTTTCTGCCATAAATCGCGAGGCACTGGGCCAATTCACCGCGCTGGCGATGGTGGCCGCTGGCTCTGCCAGTGCGCTGTTTAGTGCGTCTGGGGGCATTGTGGCTGGATTGCGGAGATTCTGCTGCGCCTGCCGTGCCTCAGCGGGGGCCAAGTGGGCTCGCCTACACTGGCGCGGTGTCTTCTATTCCCCCCCCACTTTCCCCTCCGCTGCAGCGTTTGATGCTGCAAGTGGCCGACGCCGTGCAAGCGGTGCGTGACGGCCGCTCGCTCACCGAGGTGCTGGCGCGCTGCCCGGCCGAGTTGCGTCCGGCCACGCAGGCCTTGAGCTTTCAGGTGCTGCGCTTGCTGGGCGGCGCGCTGGCTGCGAGGGCCTTGCTGGCCCCGAAAGCGCCCCCGCCCAAGGTCGACAACCTGTTGCTCAGCGCGTTGGCGCTGCTTTGGCCCAGCGCCGCGCCGCCGTATGCCGACCACACGGTGGTGGATCAGGCCGTCAGCGCCGCTCGCCAGCGCGCGCCGAACAGCGCTGGCTTTGTCAATGCGGTGTTGCGCCGTTTCTTGCGCGAGCGGGACGCCATCGTGCGGGCCGCGCAGGCCGACCCGCAAGGCGAATTCAATCATCCGCTGTGGTGGATAGACCGCGTGCGGCAAGACTGGCCCGAGCAATGGCAGGCCGTGTTGGCGGCCAACAACCTGCATCCGCCGATGACCTTGCGAGTGAACGCGCGCCACGGCTCGGCAGCTGATTATTTGGAGCGCTTGGCCGCGCTGGGCATCGTCGCCCACTTGGCCGGTCCGTTGGCCCCGCAGGCGGTGGTGCTGGCGCGCGCCGTGCCGGTCACCGCTTTACCGGGTTTTGCGCAAGGTCATGTGTCGGTGCAAGACGCTGCCGCGCAGCTGGCGGCACCGTTGACGGTGGGCGCGATACCTGGAAACGCGGAGTCCTCGGGTCTACCTGCATTGCCCGCCGGTGCCCGCGTGTTGGACGCCTGTGCCGCCCCCGGTGGCAAGACCGCCCATCTGCTTGAGCTGGCTGCGCTTGACCTGCTGGCACTCGACAGCGACGCCAGCCGCCTGACCCGCGTGCAAGACAACCTGAGCCGCTTGCAGCAGCGCGCCACCTTGCTGGCTGCCGACGCCCGCGACACCGCCGCTTGGTGGGACGGCCGGCCGTTCGACGCGATCTTGCTGGACGCCCCCTGCAGTGCGGCGGGCATCGTGCGCCGCCACCCGGACATCCGCTGGCTGCGCCGCCCGGCCGACATCAGTCAACTGGCCGGCTTGCAAGCGGCGC
>JBIIVZ010000193.1:0-5125 GCA_044339175.1 Roseateles sp. | reverse complement strand
CCGGTGAACTTACGGCGCACCGAGCCGCACGCCGTAGCGCTCGGCCGTCATATGCGCCAGGATGGCCAGCGCAATCTCAGGCGGCGTGCGGGCACCGATATTCAACCCGACCGGGCCGTGCAAGCGCGCCAGTTGCGCCGGTGTCACGTCGAAATGCTCGGCCAGCCGCGCCTTGCGCTTGGCCTGGTTGACGCGTGAACCGATCGCGCCGATGTAAAAGGCCGGGCTTTTCAGCGCCTCCATCAGGGCCAGGTCGTCGAGCTTGGGGTCGTGCGTCAAGGCCACCACGGCCGTGTGGCCGTCGGGCGCAAAGCGGGTCACCACGTCGTCGGGCATCTCGCGCGTCAGCTCGGTGCCGGGCACGGCAAAGCTGTCGGCATATTCCTCGCGCGGGTCGCAAATCAGCACTTGATAGTCCAGCCCCAGCGCCATATTGGCCAGGTACTGCGTCATTTGCCCCGCACCGATCACCAGCAGCCGCCATTGCGGGCCATGTGGCGTGATCAGTTGGGTGGCGGTCAACTGCAGAACATCGGCGGCACCGGTGGGCCGATTCAAGGTCACCGCGCCAGTAGCCAGGTCCAACTCGCGTTGCACCCGCTCGCCCCGGTCCAGCCTTGCCAGCAGTGCTTCAATCTGCGAGGCGTCGCTGAGCGGCTCCAACATCAGCTCCAGCGTGCCGCCACAGGGCAGGCCAAAGCGGGTCGCTTCTTCGGCCCCGACGCCGTAGCTGAGCAGCTCGGGCCGGGTCCGGGTCAAGCTGCCCTCGCGCACCTTGGCGATCAGGTCGTCCTCGATGCAGCCGCCCGACACCGAGCCGGCAATCTGCCCGTCATCACGCACCGCCACCAGCGAGCCGACCGGCCGCGGTGCCGAACCCCAAGTGCGGGTGATGGTGGCCAGCACCACACCGCGACCGTCCAGACGCCAAGCCACAACCTGGCGCAACACATTCAGATCAACATTGTCCATGGGCCAAATCCTAAGCTGAGTCGGGGCTGCAAGGATAGCCGGGGGACTTTGAAGCGGTGGAACCTATATCCGGCAGTTGACCGCTCCCCACCGCCTCGAAGGCTCCATGTCTATTGAGATTTCTCTGCCCGCGCGCCTTCACCCATTGGGTGAGAGCGCTACGCAGCCGATTGAGCCGCGCTACGGCACGCTGGCTGCGTTGCTTCTCCTGGTGGGCAAGAGCCCACTGCGTCGGCGCGCCTTGCCATCGCACCGCATCGCAGCCCACTCATCCACGTCCAACTGCCGGATATAGGTTGAATTGCAGCGCTTCAGTGCATTTGTGCCAAAGCGGGACAGCCCAAGTGGCCGGGCTAACGGCTGTTTTTCTATACAGCGGGGTAAACGGCGGATAGCGCCGATGGGAAGGTGCCGCGACGATAGCCGCTGAAAACGACACGCCAGAACGGCAGCGCAACTGCCACCCTAACGACAGCAACCAGGAGACATGATGGGTCACAAGATTACGCTCAAGGTCAACGGCCGGGCGCTCACGCGCGAGGTGGCACCGGACCGCTTGCTGGTGCAGTTTCTGCGCGAGGAGCTGGCACTGACCGGCACCCATGTCGGCTGCGACACCGGCCAATGCGGTGCCTGCACCATCCACCTGAACGGCCGTGCGGTGAAGAGCTGCACGCTGCTGGCGGTGCAAGCGGCCGGTGCCGACATCACCACCATCGAAGGCATGGCCGCCGCCGACGGCACGCTGCACCCGATGCAAGCCGCCTTCAAGGAATGCCACGGCCTGCAATGCGGTTTCTGCACGCCGGGCATGGTGATGAGCGCCGTCGATCTGGTGCAACACCACGCCTGCAGCACCGACACCGAAATCCGCGAGGCTCTGGAAGGCAATATCTGCCGCTGCACCGGCTATCAAAACATCGTGCGGGCGATACAGACAGGGGCAACGGCGATGAGGAGTTCAACATGAATGCACCGATGAATCCAATCGCTCAAGGCCTGATCGGCCAAAGCGTGCGCCGCCGTGAAGACGGGCGCTTCCTGACCGGCCGGGGCCAGTACACCGATGACATCGTGCTGGCGCGCCAAACTTATGCCTACTTTCTGCGCTCGCCCTACGCCCATGCGCTGATCAAGCGCATCGACACCGCCGCCGCGCTTGAGGCCGAAGGCGTGCTGGGCATTTACACCGGCGAGCATTTCCGGGCCATCGGCGGCATCCCCTGCGGTTGGCTGATCACCAGCATCGACGGCACGCCGATGAAGGAGCCCAAGCACCCGGTGCTGGCGGACGGCAAAGTCCGCCATGTGGGCGACCAAGTGGCGCTGGTGGTGGCCGAAACCTATGATTTGGCCCGCGCCGCCGCGCAGCTGATCGAGGTCGATTACGACGAATTGACGCCGGTGGTGGATACCGCCCGGGCCCAGGGCGCACATTCCGCCGGCAAGCCGGACAGCGTGCACCCGGAAGCGGCCGACAACGTCTGCTACACCTGGGGTTGCGGGGACAGCGCCGCCACCGACGCCGCATTCACCAAGGCCGCCCACATCACCCGGCTGGAATACCGCAACAACCGCTTGATCCCGAACGCGATCGAGCCGCGCGCCGCCAACGCCAGCTACAACCCCAGCGACGAGAGCTACACGCTCTATGTCGCCAACCAGAACCCGCATGTCGAGCGCTTGCTGATGTGCGCCTTTGTGCTGGGCATCCCCGAGCACAAGCTGCGGGTGGTGGCTCCCGATGTGGGCGGCGGCTTCGGCTCAAAGATCTTTCTCTACGCCGAAGAGACCGCGCTGGTCTGGGCGTCCAAGCAGATCGGCCGGCCGATCAAGTGGACGGCGGACCGCTCCGAGGCGTTTCTGACCGACGCCCATGGCCGCGACCACGCCACGGTGGCCGAGCTGGGCCTGGATGCCGACGGGCATTTCGTCGGCCTGCGCGTCCACACCACCGCCAACCTGGGCGCGTATCTGTCCACCTTTGCGTCGAGCGTGCCGACGATTTTGTACGCCACGCTGCTGGCCGGCCAATACCGCACACCGGCGATTTATGCCGAGGTGACCGGCGTCTTCACCAACACCGCGCCGGTCGATGCCTACCGGGGTGCCGGCCGGCCGGAAGCCACTTATGTGGTGGAACGGCTGGTGGAAACAGCCGCCCGGGAACTGGGCATTGACCCGGCCGAGCTGCGCCGCCGCAACTTCATCCGCGAGTTCCCCTACGCCACACCGGTCGGTCTGACCTATGACACCGGCGACTTCGAGGCCACGCTGACCAGCGCCATCGAGCTGGCCGATGTGGCCGGCTTTGCGGCCCGGCGCGCCGCCAGCGAGGCCCAAGGCCTGAAGCGCGGCCTCGGCTACTCGACCTATATCGAGGCTTGCGGCTTGGCACCGAGCAATGTGGCGGGTGCGCTAGGTGCCCGCGCCGGGCTGTTCGAGGCGGGCGAGGTGCGCGTGCACCCGACCGGCAAGGTGACGGTGTTCACCGGCTCGCATTCCCACGGCCAGGGCCATGAAACCACCTTCGCGCAGGTGGTGGCGGACCGGCTGGGCATCCCGATCGAGGACGTGGACATCCAGCATGGCGACACCGCCAAGGTGCTGTTCGGCATGGGCACTTACGGCAGCCGCTCGCTGGCAGTCGGCGGCTCGGCCATCGTCAAGGCGGTGGACAAGGTGATTGCCAAGGGCAAGAAGATCGCCGCCCACATGCTGGAAGCGGCCGACACCGACATCGAATTCGAGCACGGCGTGTTCAAGGTGGCCGGCACCGACAAGAGCCTGCCGTTTGCCTCGATCTCGCTGTCCGCCTACGTGCCGCACAACTACCCGCTTGAAACGCTGGAGCCGGGTCTGAACGAGAACGCTTTTTACGACCCGACCAACTTCACCTTCCCGTCCGGCAGCTATGTCTGCGAGGTCGAGGTGGACCCGCTGACCGGCGTGGTGCGCATCGACCGCTTCAGCGCGGTGGACGACTTTGGCAACATCGTCAACCCGATGATCGTTGAAGGCCAGGTGCATGGCGGCATCGCTCAGGGCATTGGCCAGGCGCTGCTGGAGCACGGCATTTACGACGTCGAGTCAGGCCAGTTGTTGACCGGCAGCTATATGGATTACGCAATGCCGCGCGCCGACGACCTGCCGAACTTCCAGGTCAAGACCGCCAAGGGCACGCCCTGCACCCACAACCCGCTGGGCGTCAAGGGCTGCGGCGAAGCGGGGGCCATCGGCTCGCCGCCGGCCGTCATCAATGCGATCTGCGACGCCCTCGGGCTGAAGGATCTGGCCATGCCCGCCACGCCCCACACCGTGTGGAAAGCCATCCAAGCGCAGCGCGCTGTTTAAGCGAGACACGATCATGACATTCGCCTACCAACAAGCCAGCAGCCTTGCTGCTGCCGCCGAGGCCGCCGCTGCCAGCGAGGCCAAAATCATCGCCGGGGGGCAATCGCTGCTCGGTGCCATCAAATTGGGGCTGGCCGCGCCCGAGGCCTTGATCGACCTGTGCGGCTTGGCCGAGCTGAAGGGCATCTGCCTCGACGGCGACCGCGTGGTCATCGGCGCGATGTGTACCCATGCCGAAGTGGCCGCCAGCCCGGTCGTGCAGCAAGCAATACCGGCGCTGGCCGACCTGGCTGGCCGCATCGGCGACCGCCAAGTGCGCAACCTCGGCACGCTCGGCGGCAGCTTGGCCAACAACGACCCGGCGGCCTGCTACCCGGCCGCCGTGCTGGGCTTGGGTGCCAGCGTGCAGACCGACCGTCGCCACATCGCCGCCGATGACTTCTTCAAAGGCATGTTCGAGACCGCCCTGGCCGAGGGCGAAATCATCGTCTCGGTCAGCTTCCCCATCCCCACCCAAGCGGCCTGGCAAAAGTTCAAACAGCCGGCCTCGCGCTTTTCCATCGTCGGAGTGTTTGTGGCCCAAACGGCCAACGGCGTGCGGGTCGCGGTGACCGGTGCCGGGCCGGGCGTGTTCCGCGCCACGGCGATTGAAAAAGCACTGGCCGGCAGTTGGAGCGAGGCGGCTGCAGCGGCAGTCAGCATCGACGCTGACGGGCTGAACAGCGACCTGCATGGCTCGCCCGAGTACCGGGCGGCGCTGATCCCGGTGCTGGCCGGCCGCGCGGTGCGGGCTTGCTGA
>JBIIVZ010000192.1:0-5126 GCA_044339175.1 Roseateles sp. | reverse complement strand
CACGAGGCCGAGACCGGCCTTTTTTGCCATGGCGACACGCCGACAATCGCCGACATCTGCTTGGCCAGCGTCGTCGTCGTCATGCGCGTGTTCAAAATCGAGGTGGCCGACATTCCGACCGTCATGCGCATCATGGCCCGCTGTGAAGCGCTGGAGGCCTTTGCTCTGGCCGCTCCGGGTCGTCAGGTGGGCGCGCCGCAGGCTTGAGTCCTGCGCGTTTGAGTTTGATTTAAGTCGGGTTGAGCCGGTTCTGCAAGTCATGTGATTCGCCGGTGCCGAGTAATTAAATTGTTCGCAATGTAATGTGCTCAAGCGGCTGTAGCCCACGTGATCGCGACCTGAGCGGTGGGTGCGTTGTTTAACTTCAACCGCCTGGTAAAAGCGCATGAATAGAAATTTCGCTGCGCCGATCTGGCCACGGCTGCCCCGAACTACCTGACGGACGAGTTGCCACAGCGCATCAGCAAGGCGGCGTTCAAGTTCCGCTTGTTGGCGCAACTGGCCAAGGCCGGTGATCCGATCAATGACGGCAGCCTGGCACGGCCGGCCGAGCGTGAAGTGCTGGAGTTGGGTGTAATCAGCCTGACCGCCAAGCCCACGGAGCACTCAAGTCGCAGCAAGCGTTGCTCTTCAACCCGCTGATGCTGACTGCGGGTATCGAGCCGTCGGCCGATCCGGTCCAGCTGGCTCGTCCGGGAGGGAGCCTGCGCAGTAAAAAGTTCTCACCCTCTCAGCGCATGGTTGCCAGCTTTTGAGACGACACTGGAATGGGAGTCCCGCGTGCCGCAGTGACACCCGTCCGCTGAGGCAACTGCGACACCCCCGAATTCGCTCGCTGAGCTTGTCAGCCGGAACTTGACTATGACGCTTCCCGCTTTCGATCAGTTCAAGAACGAGGCACTCGCCGCTGGCTTTGATGAGGTGCTGGAGCGACGCTGCGCACCCGAGACGGGACTGGAAACCCACAGCCATCCCTTTTACGTGGACGGCTGGTGGTGCAGGGCGAAATGTGGCTCACGGTTGCGGGTGTTTCTCGGCATCTTGAGCCCGGTCATGGCTTCACGTCGAGCAGCGAGCAGGCGCATGCGGAGCGCTACGGCCCCGACGGCCCCGACGGCGCGACTTATTGGGCCGCACGCCGGAACTCCAACTGAGCCCGCACGTGTTCAGCAGGTGGTGGTTTTTCGAGAGATGAAAAAAGCTGTGTCGATCCGCTAATTCAGAGCTTGCTTTCCTGCACATTGGCGCAAGATGTACCAGAGTCAAGCGGGGTAGAGCCTCAGTCGATAGAATCAAACCATGCCAGATCTACCCAGTCAGCCACCGGCACCGCCGGCAAATAATCCACCCCGTGAAGACGGAGCTGGAACCACAACAGTCGAGCGTTTACCGCTGAAAACAGAGCCACCACGGCTCTACCAAGTCCTGTTGCTGAATGACGACTTCACTCCAATGGAGTTTGTTGTCATGGTGTTGCAGGAATATTTCCGCCATGATCTGGATACCGCAACCCAGATCATGCTCAAAATTCATCACGATGGTCGCGGAGTGTGCGGCGTCTTCACCAAAGACGTCGCGGCAACCAAAGTTGAATTGGTGCTGGCCGCCGCAAGGCGAGCCGGCCATCCTTTGCAGTGCATTATGGAGTCCGCATGATTGCGCAAGAGCTTGAAGTCAGCCTGCACATGGCGTTTGTAGAAGCGCGCCAGCAGCGCCATGAGTTCATCACCGTCGAGCACTTGCTGATGGCCCTGTTGGACAACCCTTCCGCCGCCGAGGTGCTTCGCGCCTGTTCGGCCAACCTGGACGATTTGCGCAAAAGTCTCGCGCAATTCATCAAGGACAACACGCCCACTGTGGGCGGTGCTGATGAAGTCGATACCCAGCCCACGCTGGGCTTCCAGCGCGTGATTCAGCGCGCCATCATGCATGTGCAGTCCACAGGCAGCGGCAAAAAGGAAGTCACCGGGGCCAATGTGCTGGTGGCGATCTTTGGCGAGAAAGATTCGCACGCGGTCTATTACTTGCACCAGCAAGGCGTGACGCGCTTGGACGTCGTGAATTTCATCGCTCACGGCATCAAGAAGACCGACCCCCCTGAGCCGCCCAAGCCAGAGGGTGGTGGCGCGCCCGAAGCCGAGCGGGAAGAGGGCGATGCGCAGGGCAAGGGCACGGCGCTGGATCAGTTCACCCAGAACCTCAACCAGTTGGCCCGTGATGGGAAGATCGATCCCTTGATCGGTCGTGAGCCCGAAGTCGAGCGTGTGGTGCAAATCCTTTGCCGTCGCCGCAAGAACAATCCGTTGTTGGTTGGCGAGGCGGGTGTCGGCAAGACGGCCATCGCCGAGGGCTTGGCATGGCGCATCACCGAGGGTGCGGTGCCCGATGTGTTGTCCGAGGCCGTGGTTTATTCGCTCGACATGGGCTCCTTGCTGGCCGGGACCAAGTACCGGGGTGACTTCGAGCAGCGTTTGAAAGCGGTGCTGAAGCAGCTGAAGGATCAGCCCAACGCGATTTTGTTCATCGACGAAATCCACACGCTGATCGGTGCGGGTGCCGCTTCGGGTGGCACGCTGGATGCGAGTAATTTGCTCAAGCCGGCGCTGTCTTCGGGTGCGATGAAATGCATCGGCGCGACAACTTTCACCGAGTACCGCGGCATCTTCGAGAAAGACGCGGCACTGTCACGACGATTCCAGAAGGTCGATGTGGCCGAGCCCTCGGTCGAGCAGACGGTGGAAATCTTGAAAGGCTTGAAGTCGCGCTTCGAGGAGCATCACAGCGTCAAGTACGCCTTAGGTGCCCTGCAAGCTGCGGCCGAACTGTCGGCCAAATATATCAATGACCGACATTTGCCCGACAAAGCGATTGATGTGATCGACGAGGCCGGCGCGGCTCAACGCATTCTGCCCAAGAGCAAGCAGAAGAAGACGATCACCCGAGCCGAAGTTGAAGACATCGTCGCCAAGATCGCTCGCATTCCGCCGGCTTCCGTGTCGAGTGATGACCGCAGCAAGCTCAAGACTTTGGGTCGCGACTTGAACAGCGTGGTGTTTGGGCAAGAGCCCGCCATCGAAGCGCTGGCTGCGGCGATCAAGATGGCCCGTTCGGGCCTGGGCCGACCGGACAAGCCGATTGGCAGCTTCTTGTTCAGCGGCCCGACAGGTGTGGGCAAAACCGAGGTCGCCAAGCAATTGGCTTATGTGCTGGGTATCGAATTGATCCGCTTCGATATGTCGGAGTACATGGAGCGCCATGCGGTCAGTCGCTTGATTGGCGCGCCTCCGGGGTACGTCGGGTTTGATCAGGGCGGTTTGTTGACTGAAGCCGTGACGAAGAAGCCGCATGCGGTGCTGCTGCTCGATGAAATCGAGAAAGCGCATCCGGATGTCTTCAACGTGCTGCTGCAGGTCATGGATCACGGCGCACTGACCGACAACAACGGGCGCAAGGCCGATTTCCGCAACATCATCGTCATCATGACGACCAATGCGGGCGCGGAAGCGATGAACAAGGCGACGATTGGCTTCACCACCGCGCGCGAGCAAGGTGATGAGATGGTCGACATCAAGCGCCTGTTCACGCCGGAGTTCCGCAACCGGCTCGACGCCATCGTGTCGTTCCGCGCGCTGGATGAGGAAATCATCATGCGTGTGGTCGACAAGTTCCTGTTGCAACTGGAAAGCCAGTTGCAGGAGAAAAAGGTCGAGGTCACGTTCAGCGATGCCTTGCGTAAGCACTTGGCCAAGAAGGGTTTCGACCCGCTGATGGGCGCGCGTCCGATGCAGCGTTTGATCCAGGACACGATTCGCCGCGCCTTGGCTGACGAGCTCTTGTTCGGCCGCTTGGTTGACGGCGGTCGCCTGAGCGTTGATGTTGATGAGGCCGGTGCGGTGCAGTTGGACATTCAGCCGCTGAAGGTGCGTGACAACAAGCCGAAGGCGGAGCCGGCAACTGCCAGCTGAACTGAGTCAGTTCGAACTTGAAAAAGAGGCCCATTCGGGCCTCTTTTTACGTCTGTTCGATCAGTGGGTGAAGCTGGCGGTTTCTTGCCTGAAGAAGTCGGCCAGCAGCCGGTACAGCGCGGCTTGCTCGGCGCGCATTTCGGCCGGGGCGACAAAAAATGCCTCGACCGCCACGGCAAAGAACTCCTCCAAGCTCTCTGCACCATAGGGATCGATCAAGGTCGGCTCGCCCGCATCTACGCGTTCGCAAAACCGTTGCCACTCGGGTTCCAGCACGTCCAGCCATTGCGCCCTCGCGGCCGCTGAGGCCAACGCGGGTACGCCATCGGCGCAGCCGTCATGCATGTCGATCACATGGGCGAATTCGTGGATGACCAAGCAGTAGACGCTGTCGGCAGAGGCGGCGGCTGGATCAGGCTCAGGGCTGAGTGCGGACCAACTCAACATCAGCGGTCCGCCCTCCATCGCTTCGCCGGCCAACTCTTCTTCGTACAGATGAACGACACCGTCGTCGTCGATGTATTCGCGCTGAGCCACCACCTCGTCGGCATGCATGACGATGCCGACGAAGCCGCTGTACCAGTCCAGCCCCAAGTGCAGTACCGGCAGGCAAGCTTGCGCCGCAACAGCGACGGCGACTTCATCGGTGACCTCGAAGCCCGCCACGCCGTGGAATTCCTTGCTGGCCAGAAACAGCGAGCAAAGCCTGCGCAATTCGGCCAGATCTTGGGGGTTGCGTCGGCTCAGAAAGGGGTAGCGCAGCAGGGTAAGTTGCCAAAGCGGCTCCGGAATGGCCCGCCGCCGCAGCGCGCTCGCCTCGCGCCGCTGAGCCCAAGCGCTGCGCCAGCGATCAAACATCAGGCGGGATGCAGGCGCAGCAGACCGTTGCCGGACAGGCGCAAGACATCGCCGCGCGGGCTTGATCCGTCGAAGTCCCAGTCTGACAGCACGTGACGCTGCAAGCCCAGGGCCAACACATGCACGGCGGGTCGGTGGGTGTGGCCATGGATCAGCGCGTGGCAGCCTGTTTGCTCAAGCAGTTGCTCGCAAGCAGAGGTGTCCAAGTCGATCCAATCGCTGGACTGTGCTTGGCTGGCTTGGCTGGCCTCCCGCATCTGGCGTGCCAAGGCACGGCGAACTTCCAACGGTTGAGCGAGGAAT
>JBIIVZ010000191.1:0-5131 GCA_044339175.1 Roseateles sp. | reverse complement strand
TTCGTAACCTGAGCCGCGCGGTCCGTTCCCCGAAGCCAAATTGCTCGCATCTCCCCAGACGCTTTCGCCGAGACCCCGCCATGGATGCACAACAAGTTTTTACTTTCGGCCAGCAAGGTCTGTATGTCTTGATGCTGGTCGCAGCACCGGTGCTGTTGACCGTGCTGCTGGTCGGCGTGCTGGTCAGCGTGTTCCAGGCTGCAACGCAGATCAACGAGACGACGCTGAGCTTTGTGCCCAAGGTGGTGGCGGCCGTGCTGGTGCTGTCGTTGACCGGGCCGTGGATGGTGACGACGCTCGTGGAATACATCCAGCGCACCTTGATGTCGATTCCGCAGGCAGTCGGCTGAGCGGCTAAAAGCTAGCTCCGCCCACGCAAAACTTAAGCCTGACGCTGATGATTTCGTTCACCGAAGTGCAACTGCTGGGCTGGCTGAATCCGCTGTTGTGGCCGTTCATCCGCACACTGGCCCTGTTCGCCGGCATGCCGATTTTCAGCCAGCGGGCGGTGCCGATGCGGGTGCGGGTCGGCTTGGCGATGTTCATCTCCATCGCCGCTCAGCCGTCGCTACCGGCCATGCCGCTGACGCCACTGGATTCGATGCCGATGCTGTTCCTGCTGCTGGTGCAGCAGTTGCTGATCGGCTTGTCGATGGGCTTTGCGGTGCGGGTGGTGTTTGCGTCGATGGAGTTCGCTGGCGAGCTGATCGGCCTACAAATGGGCTTGAACTACGCCGGCTTCTTTGACCCCGGCACCGGCAGCCAGGGCACGGCCACCGCGCGCTTTTTCGGCAGCATGGTGTCGTTCCTGTTCGTGGCCATCAACGGCCACTTGCTGTTGATCCAGGCGCTGGTGCAAAGCTTCCAGATCTTTCCGGTCGGCGACGAGCCCTTCCACTTCCTGCGCGTGGCGCAGCCACAGGTGTGGGGGGCAGAAATCTTCCGCATGGGCTTGTGGATCGCCCTGCCGCTGATCACCATGCTGATGTTCGTCAACATGGTGCTTGGCGTGATCTCCCGCGTGGCACCGCAGATCAGCGTGTTCTCGGTCGGCTTCCCGCTCACCGTCAGCATCGGTCTGATCGGCATGGTGGCGACCCTGCCGCTGATGCAAACGCCGTTCATGGTCGCCCTCGAGCGCATGCTCGCCGCGTTCACCTAGCGCATGCTCGCCGCGTTCACGCAGCGCATGCTCGCCGCGCTTCCCCAGTCCGGGCTTAGCTGGCGACCAGGCCGTTGCGGATGGCGTAGACGGTCAACTCGGAATTATTCGCCAGCGCCAGCTTTTCCAGCACGCGGGCGCGGTAGACGCTGACCGTCTTGGGGCTGAGCATCAGCTCCTCGGCGATGTCGGACAAGCGCTTGCCCGAGGCAATCATCACCAGCGTCTGCAACTCGCGGTCGGACAGCTTCTGGTGGGCTTGCTCGTTGACCGGCGCGGTCAGGCTTTCCACCAGCATCTGGGCGATTTCGGGTGTCACATATTTGCGCCCCTGCGCCACCGTGCGCACCGCTTGCACCAGCAGTTGCGGGTCGCCGCCCTTGTTGACATAGCCATAAGCACCGGCGCGCAGGGCGCGAATCGCGTATTGGTCTTCCGGGTACATCGAGACGATCAGCGTACGGATGGAGGTGCCTTCGTCCTTCATCACATGCAAGACATCGAGGCCGCTGCGGCCCGGCATGTTGATGTCGAGCACCAGCACGTCGCAACCGCCGTTCGGGCCGAGGTCGCGCAGCAGACTGCGCAGCTCGCCGTAGTCGCCGGCCTCGCCCACCACTTCGATGTCCATGGCGTCGGACAAGGTGTCACGGATGCCGCGCCGGATCAGCGCGTGGTCGTCACACAGAATCACCTTGATCATGAGGGCCTCCAGGCTGATGCATCAGAAATCGCCGACGAGCCGTCCTCCAGCCCCGCAGGCACGGTGCCGTCCGCCGACAAAGGCACTGAAAGTATCAAACTCACTCCCTTGCTGTTGCTGCTCAAGTCCACCCACCCCCCGACAGTTGCAGCGCGCTCATGCAGGCCGCGGATGCCAAAACTGCGCGCCTTGGCCAGCGCGCCAGGTGCCATGCCCACGCCGTTGTCACTGAGCTCCAGCGTTAGCACGCCAGAGTCGACGCTCAGCTCGATATCCACCCGCGTGGCGTTCGCGTGCTTGGACACATTCGTCAGCGCTTCCTGGGCCGTGCGATAAGCCACCAGCGGCACGCCAACAGGCAACTGCATTTGTTCATGGCTGGTGCGCAGCGTGGTGACGATGCCGTTGCGGCGCTCGAAGCTGGTCGCCATCCATTGCACCGCCGCCACCAAACCCTGCTCAAGGATGGCCGGCCGCAGGTTTTGCATGATGCGCTGGCTGGCCTCGATGGCCGAGGTCACCGTCTCCAAAGCCGACTCCACATGCTGAAGCACCTCCGGGTCCAGCGCATGCCGGTTGATCCAGGCCAGCTCGAACTTCAACGCGGTCAGCGAGCCGCCGACATCGTCGTGAATCTCGCGTGCAATGGCCGCTCGCTCCTTCTCGATGCTGGTCTGCAAATGACCGGCCAGTTCGTGCAAGCGCTGCTCGGATTTAAGCAATTCTTGATCGGCCGCAATGCGGGCGCAGCGTGATTCGTTCGCCTCGATCGCGTGCAACAGCGCCGGTGCCAACCGGGCCAGATCTTTTTTCAACAGGTAGTCGGAAGCCCCGGTGCGCATCGCGGCCACGGCGGTGTCCTCGCCGATCTCGCCCGACACCAGAATGAAGGGCAGCAAACGTTCCGACGCCTTCAGCATGTCCAGCACGTATAGACCTGAAAACCCCGGCAGGTTGTAGTCGGAGATCACCGCATCCCAGGGCTCGCTCAACGCCGCGTTGATCTCGCTCAGGCTGTCGGTGCGGACCATGTCCACCTGCAGTCCGGCACGGCGCAGCTGAGCACAGATCAATTGATGATCCAGCTCGGAATCTTCGATGTGAAGTACGCGCAGCAGACGGTCGGCAGTTGTGGACGGCATGGGGCCGGAGTATGCAGGCATTGCCAGCCGCCTCTGCACGCGGGGAGCCGCTTCTTTGTGCGGTTTAGGGCATAAAAACCACCGAGCCCCGTAGTAACCCTTATGTTATTTCACCGACAACTGCCGATTAACACAAATAGCCCGTTTCTTCGTCCGTTGTCTGGTCGCTGTACGCGCGGAAATTGCCGAAGATAGCGGTACAGGACAGAATCATGGCCGACACCGCCGCCGCCCTGCACCGGCCGGTCAAGGCCTCGTTGCAAGTCAGAATAGTGCGGCCATGCGTAGCTCCGCAAAGCACGGCAAGGCAAGGCACCGAAGGGTGACCAAGGGTGCTGAACGGCGCTGACAGATTTCTGCGCAAGACCCACATGAATAAGCTCGGAGGAATGATTTTGACAAATGACATACCGGACCCGCCCGACTCGGCTGCGATTCCGTTGCGAGTTGCCGCCGAGCTGCAAGATCACTTGATGGCGGTCAGCAATGATCTGGAGCGCTTGCAGCGCCTGCTCGACGATGCGGGGGAGGCGCTTTCGACTCATTTCTACAGTGCGTCCGGCCATATTTCGAACATTCTGAGCAGCAGCGGCGTGCAGCAGCCGAGCGACACGCCGGCGCTCGCGAACTTGAAGGTCGACATGGCGCGCGCCATCACCGCCCTGCAGTTCCAGGACATGGCCACCCAGTTGATCGCCCACACCAGTCACCGCCTGCGCAATTGTGTCGACCAATTGGCGCGTGACGCGTTTGGCGACGACGACGAAGACGGTTTGGCTGTGGTCGAAATTGCGCCGCTGCGCCCGAACCCGGTCACTCAAGACGAGATGGACGCCGGCTCGATCGAATTGTTCTAAAGAACTCCCCATATCAACCGATATCCGCCTGTACCAGGAGAGAAAACAATGCATTCAATTCTTGCTGTGGACGATTCGGCCTCGATGCGCCAAATGGTCTCATTCACGCTCAAGAACGCTGGCTTCAACGTGGTTGAAGCGGTCGATGGTCAAGACGCCCTGGAAAAATCCAGCACCCGCGACTTCGACCTGGTATTGACCGACCAGAACATGCCGCGCATGGACGGCATCAGCCTGACCAAGAAGCTGCGCGACAACCCCAAATTCAAGACCACGCCCATCCTCATCCTGACCACCGAGTCCAGTGACCAGATGAAGCAGGCTGGCCGCGCCGCCGGTGCCACCGGTTGGTTGGTCAAGCCCTTCGACCCGGCCAAGCTGATCGAAGTCATCGGCAAGGTCATTCGTTGAAGCACCGCACCGAGCTCAGTGAACAAGGGATTTGACATGGCAGAAATGACCTCCGACAGCGCCAGCCTGAGCGCCGGCATCGACCTCAGCCAGTTCTACCAAGTCTTCTTCGAGGAAGCGAGCGAGAACCTGGACACGATGGAACAGCTGCTGCTGAACCTGAACGTCGAGACCGCTGACGACGAAGAGTTGAACGCCATCTTCCGCTGCGCCCACTCGATCAAGGGTGGCGCGGCCACTTTCGGTTTCCGCGACGTGGCGGAGCTGACTCACCAGATGGAAACGCTGCTGGACAAGTTGCGCCGCCATGAATTGCCCCCCACTTCGCCGATGGTCGACATGTTGCTGCAGGCGGGTGACGCGTTGCGCGCCCAGCTCGGCCGTCACCAAGGTTCGGGCGCGGCAGCGGTCGACACCTCCGATCTGCTGGCAGGCATCCGCAGCTTCGTCGAAGGCCAAAATTTGAGCGACGGCGCGGCGCGCCCAGCGACGGTGGCGGCTCCAGCACCTGTCGCGGCCAAGGCTGCGGTGCCCCAGGCGGACGCACCGGCCAAACCGCAGGTGCGCGAGTTGGAGTTGCAAGTCGGCCCGTTGACCGACCTCAGTCTGGCCGACAACTTGGTTGACCTGTTCAAGGAAATCACCGACCTCGGCACGATAGAGCCGCTGGACGGGGGCATGGCCGCCGACGGCCTGCGCCGCTTCAAGATCATCACCAGCAGCACCGACAGCGACCTGATGGATCTGTTCACCTTCCATGTGGCGCGTGAACAAGTCCGGCTGGAACCGTTCGGGCCCGGCTACGGCTTCCACACCGGCGCACCGGGTGCGCCCGCCCACGCCCTCCCGTCCAAAG
>JBIIVZ010000190.1:0-5141 GCA_044339175.1 Roseateles sp. | reverse complement strand
AACTGCTTGTAACTGAATTTGCTGGCAGGTCTGCAAACTGCCATCATCAGCGGTTCTAATACAGTTCGAACCGACTTTGGAGCAAGCCCGTGAATCAGCTGGAACAACTCAAATCCTTCACCACCGTGGTCGCCGACACCGGCAACTTCATGCAAATGGCGCAGTTCACGCCGCGTGATGCCACCACCAACCCGTCGCTGATTTTGAAGGCGGTGCAGTCCCCCGATTACGCCCACCTGCTGCACGACACGGTGGCCAGCCATCAAGGCGCGGCGCTGGACGAGATCGTTGACCAAGTGCTGGTCCGCTTCGGCCTCGAAATTTTGAAGCATGTGCCCGGCCGGGTCTCCACCGAGGTGGATGCGCGCCTGAGCTTTGACGCTGCGGCCACGCAAGCCCGGGCGCGCCGCATCATGGCGCTGTATGCCGCCGCCGGCATCGGCCCTGAGCGCGTGCTGATCAAGATCGCCGCCACCTGGGAGGGCATTCAAGCCGCCGCCGAGCTGGAGCGCGAGGGCATCCACTGCAACCTGACGCTGCTGTTCTCGTTTTGCCAGGCGGTCGCCTGCGGTGACGCCGGCATCCGCTTGATCTCGCCTTTTGTCGGGCGCATTTACGACTGGTACAAAAAGAGCGCCGGCAGTGCCTGGGACGAGTCGGCCCGGTCAGGTGCCAACGACCCCGGCGTGCAGTCGGTAGCGCAGATCTACAGCTATTACAAAAAGCACGCGATTGCCACCGAGGTGATGGGGGCAAGCTTCCGCAACATCGGCCAGATCCAGGCCTTGGCCGGTTGCGATCTGCTGACGATCAGCCCCGAATTGTTGGCTCAGTTGCAAGGCCTGGACGCACCGCTGGCGCGCGCGCTGGATGCCGACGCGGCGCGCGAGGCCGACATCCCGGCCGTCCACTTCGATGAAGCCGGGTTCCGCTTTGCCCTCAACCAGGATGCAATGGCGACCGAGAAGCTGGCCGAAGGCATTCGCCAATTCGCCATCGACTCGGCCAAGCTCGACCAGATGATTGTGAGTTTGTGATGACTGCCGGCTTGCACATGCGGTGTGACCAGAGCCCGGCTTGGGGCCAGTTGCAGCAGCATTTTGACGAGCGAGGCCGCCACTTCGACCTGCGCGAGGCCTTCGCCACCGATGCCGGCCGCTTTGCCGCGTGGTCGCTGCAGGCACCGGAGGTGTTTGCCGATTTGTCCAAAAACCGCATCGACCTGGCGACGCAAGACTTGCTGCTGCAACTGGCGCGCGATTGCGGGCTGGAGGCGCAGCGCGACGCGATGCTGAACGGTGCCGAGATCAACCGCAGCGAGGGCCGCGCCGTGCTGCACACCGCGCTGCGCGCACCGGCCGGTCAGGGCTTGTTCAGCGCTGAGGTGCAAGCCTCGCTGGCGCAGATGCTGGCCTATGCCGAGAGCGTGCGCGACTTGCCGCACAGCGGTTTCAGCGACGTGGTCCACATCGGCATCGGCGGCAGCGACCTTGGGCCGGCCATGGTGGTCGGCGCTTTGCAGGCGTTCAGCCAGCCGGGGCTGACCGTGCATTTCGTCTCCAACGTCGATGGCCATGACCTGGCCCCGTTGCTTGCCCGCTTGAACCCGGCCAGCACGCTGTTCGTGATCGCCTCCAAGACCTTCACCACACAAGAAACGCTGGCCAACGCGGTAGCCGCCAAAACCTGGTTCCTGGCTGACGGGCGGGGCATGACGGCCGCCGACGTGGCGCGCCATTTCGTCGCCACCAGCAGCAACACCAGCGCCGCAGCGGCCTTTGGCATCACCACCACCTTCGGGTTTTGGGATTGGGTTGGCGGGCGCTATTCGCTTTGGTCGGTGATCGGCCTGCCGATTGCCATCGCCATCGGCGCAGCCAACTTCCGCGCCTTGCTGGCCGGTGCGCGGGCGATGGACGAGCATTTCGCCCAGGCCCCGCTGGCGCAGAATTTGCCGGTTCGACTGGCCCTGCTCGACATCTGGTATCGCAACTTTCACGGCTTTTCCAGCCGCAGCGTGGCCCCCTATCACCAGGGCCTGAAGCGGCTGCCGGCTTATTTGCAGCAGTTGGAAATGGAAAGCAATGGCAAGCGGGTAGACCAAGCCGGCCACGCGCTGCCCTATGCCACCAGCCCGGTCGTCTGGGGTGAGGCCGGCACCAATGGCCAGCATGCCTACTTCCAGATGCTGCACCAGGGCACGGACGTGATCCCGGTCGAGTTCATCGCGGTCAAGACGCCCGAATTCGGCAGCGCAGTGCAGGGGCAGATGGGCGCCCGGTTGAACGCCTGTTTTGCCGACAGTCACCGCAAGTTGTTGGCCAATTGCCTGGCCCAGTCGCAAGCGTTGATGCAGGGCAAAACCTTTGACGAGGCGCGGCAGGAATCGGCCCCCACGGCCATCACCTCGCTGGACCGCGACACCGTCGCCCGCCACCGCAGCTTCCCCGGCAACCGGCCGAGCACCACGCTGGTGTTGGCGCAGTTGACGCCGGGCTCGCTGGGCGCGCTGATTGCACTGTACGAGCACCGTGTCTTCGTCAGCGGCGCGCTGTGGGGCATCAACAGCTTTGATCAATGGGGGGTCGAGCTGGGCAAGGCGCTGGCCGCCAAGTTGCTGCCGGGGCTGAATGGCGTCGAGATCACCGGGCTGGACGGCTCAACCCATGGATTGTTGGAGATTCTGAACGCATGAATATCGTTTTCGACTTTGGCGGCGTGCTGTTCCGCTGGCACCCGCCGACCTTTCTGGCCCGCGTCTGGCCGCAGCGTGTGAACGATGCACAGCACGGAGCGCTGGTGGCGGCCGAGTTTTTTGAAAACTACGGCGGCGACTGGGGTGAGTTCGACCGCGGTTTGATCGATGCGCCGACCGTGACCGCGCGCATTGCCGCGCGCACCGGTTGGCCCCTCGACGAGGTGGCGCTGGTGGTGGCTGCGGTGCCCGAAGAGCTGCAACTGCAGGCCGCGACGGTCGCCTTGATCGACGACTTGAAGCGCGCCGGCCATCGGCTGTTTTTCTTGTCCAACATGCCCGAGCCCTACGCCGATCATCTGGAGCACAGCCATCCGCTGGCCGAGTGGTTCGAGGCAGGCGTGTTCTCAGGCCGGGTCAAGCAGGTCAAACCGGGCGCAGAAATCTTCCATCTGGCGACCGCGCGCTTCGGCGTGCCGGCCGACAGTTGCTTGTTCCTCGACGATCACCCGGCCAATATCAGCGCCGCGCGGGCGCTCGGCTGGCAAGCGCTGCTGTTCACCACAGCGGCGGAGATGCGCGAGCAGTTGGCAGCGGTCGAAGGAATCGACCTGGCCTGAACAGCGCAGCCCTTAGCTGGACAGCGGCGGGGGCAGCGGCAGTCCATCGTCCTCGACCGGCGGGCTGGCGGGAACGGCAAAGCTTTCGCTGGCCCAAGCACCGAGGTCGATCTGGCGGCAGCGGTTGCTGCAAAAGGGCCGCCAGAGGTTGCTGGGGGCGAACACGCTGTCGCCGCCGCAGGTGGGGCAGCGCACGATGCGTGGGCTGGGGGAGTTTGGGGCGTTGCTCATGCGCACAGCGTCAGCTCGAAGCTGGCGTCCTGCTGGGAGGGTTTCAAGCGGCCGTCTTCGTCCTGCCGCATCAGTCGGATCGAGATCATCAAGCGGTGACCGCTGATTTCAGGGATCAGGCCCAGGCTCGGATCGATGCGCATGCGCAGCAGCGAGTAGACGCGGCCAGCGCCCAGGCTTTGCTGGAACTGCCCGGCCGCGGCGGCCACTTTGTGCGGTATGCCGGAGTCGCGCAGCAGGCTCAACAGCACGTTCAGCCCTTCGGCCAGCGGCATCAGCGTGGCGGTCCACTGCATCAAATCATTGCGGCGGCGCACCGGCAGGAATTGCTGCCAGGTGTAGTAAGCCGGCAGATCGAACTCGCAGGTGCCTCCGGGGATGCTGATGCGGCTGCGGATACTCATCAGCCATTCATTCGTCGTCAAGGTGTGGCCGGCTTTACCCACCAGCTTGACCAAGCCGGCATAAGCGTGGTCGATGCGCGCCACCACCTCGTCCAGCAACTCTTCGGCAATGGCCGGGTTGCCGCGGTAGCTGTTCAGTTGCACTTTGTGACGATCCAGCTCTTTGAGCAGGTCGGATTTCAGGTCGGCCCGGGAGGCGACGTCCATGATCTCGAAAATGGTGACCAAGGCGAAGTGGTGATCGAGCGGCGTGTCGCGGGCCATCAATTGACCGAGTCGGTCAAACAGATGCTCCAGTCGCAGCATCGTGCGGATGCTCTCGTTGAATGGGTACTCGTAAAGAACCAAGACGGCCATCCCCTGTCGGTCAGCGTTGATCGCAAGCGGGCGCAGTCAGCACCCCGAAAGTCGTGATTGTTTCACAGCCTTTGGCACCAACGGGCAGCCAAGTCCAGGACCTGAGCGCGCAAAGCTGCTAAGCCCTGGTTTTCGTTGGTGATCACTGCGTCTGCGCAGGCGCGGCGTTGGCTGCGGCTGGCTTGCTGGGCCAGCACGGCCAGCACGGCGTCGCGGGTCCAGCCCGAGCGCGCCTGTACCCGCGCTATTTGTGTGTCCTGGCTGCAATCCACCACCAGCACCCGGTCGACGCGCGCGCGCCAGCGGCCCGATTCGACCAGCAGCGGCACATCGAACACGATCAAGCCACTGCCCGCTGCCTCGGCAGCGGCGGCGGCCGCCTGCGTCTGCGTGCCGATCAGTGGATGCAGGATGGCTTCCAGGCGCAGCCGCACACCGGGGTCGGCGAAGGCCAACTCGCGCATTCTGGTGCGGTCCAGCCCGCCGTCCGCCGCCACCAGGGCGGGGCCGAACTCGGCTGCAATGCGGGGCATGGCGATACCGCCGGCGGCACTCAGTTGGCGTGAAATTGCATCGACGTCGATGACGGCAGCCCCGGCTTCGGTCCAGAAGCCTGCTACCGTGCTTTTGCCGCTGCCGATGCCGCCGGTCAGGCCGATCTTCAGCATGTGCAGAACAGCAGCGGCAGCAGGCCCATCAGGCCCAGCCCAGCCAGCCCAGCACCCGTGCCTCGCCGGCAAACAGCACGACCAGGCCACCGCCAGCCAAGAAGGGGCCGAAGGGCACGTAGCGGCCCTCGCGCAAGCTGGCATTCAGCTTCATGCCAATGCCGAC
>JBIIVZ010000189.1:0-5145 GCA_044339175.1 Roseateles sp. | reverse complement strand
AGCAGCACGGGCGGCGGTGCGGCGGCGCTGCCGGTCGCGGTCAACATCTGATCCAGCTGGGCCAGCACCTCCGCCTGGGCGGGGCTCAGTTCGGGCTTGACGGAGTCAGCCTCAGCAGCCAATGCCAATGCCGACGCCTGTTCTGCCTCATCGGCCTGCTGACCCGTCCACTTGTCCAGCTTTTTGAGCCGGGCCCGCAACTGCGCGTTGTCCAGTTCGCGCAACTGCGGCGGCAGCACCGACAGCGCCAACTCGCCCACGCCGCGCTGGTAGTAGCGGGCCGCAAACTCGACCAACTGGCACCAGCGCGGCGACAGCGGCGGCACGGCGTCCAGCACATCCAGCACAGAGCGCAATTGGGCCGGTGCCAGCGCCGCGCCCGCAGCCTCGCTCGCCTCATCGGCCTCGGCCGGCCACACCAAGCCCAGCAATTCGCGCCGACCCAGCGGCACGCGCACCAGCGTGCCGGGCGTGAGGGCTTGCTCGCTCAAATAGTCCAACGGGCCGGCAATACCGCTGTGCTGCGGCGCATCAACCGCCACACGGATGCGCTGGCCGGCTTGGGGCGGCAGCCTCTCGCTCATCCGGCCATGCCCGCGCCCACCCGCCGAACCAGGGTCGCCTCAGGCGTTGTATGAGCTTTTAGGCCTAAGTACATGATTTGAATCAGTTAACAGAACGCTGTAAAAAAATCTGTGGATAACTTTGTGGGGAAAGTTCTAAGAGTACAAAACGCACCGGCCTGTTGTCGTCTGAGCAGCCCGGTGAGGACTCGTCCTGAGCCGGTGGTCAGCCCATATGAATCAACAACTTAGGATTCAATCGGGTAAACGAGAAGCTGCGCTGCAATAAATGAGTGGCGACTGTCTCGCTTCGGGAATTCTGGGGATAAGTCAATGGCGGCGAGTCGGTTTCGAAGCGGAATCGACGCGAAAACACGCACCGCCGGCCATCAAATGCCTGTACTCACAGACCGGCGCGCAGCCGTCTGGAATGGGCATGCACCTCGTCCACCAAGGCCGACACCTGCTCGGGCGGGGTGAACTGGCTGATGCCGTGGCCCAGATTGAACACATGGCCGTCCCAACCGCCATCGACCCGCTGCGGGTGGCCAAAGCTGTCCAGCACCGCACGCACTTGCTCGCGCACCGCATCCGGCGGCGCAAACAGCGCGTTCGGGTCCAAGTTGCCTTGCAGCGCCACGCGGTCACCCACCTGAGCGCGGGCGCGGGCCAAGTTGACCGTCCAATCCAGGCCCACCACATCGGCACCGGCATCGGCGATTTCATCCAGCCACAGGCCGCCGCCCTTGGTGAACAGCAAGCGCGGGATACGCTGGCCTTCGTGTTCGGTCTTGACCTGAGCCAGCACGCGACGCGAGTAATCGAGGCTGAAGCGCTGGAACATGCCGTCCGCCAGCACACCGCCCCAGGAGTCGAACAACATCACCGCTTGCGCGCCGGCTTCGATCTGCGCGTTCAAGTACAGCGCCACCGCGTCGGCGTTGATCTGCAAGATGCGGTGCATCAGGTCGGGCCGCGCATACATCAGGCTCTTGACTTGGCGGTAGTCGTCCGAGCCGCCGCCCTCCACCATGTAGCAAGCCAGCGTCCACGGACTGCCGGAAAACCCGATCAGCGGCACGCGGCCATTCAAGGCCTTGCGGATCGAGGTGACCGCGTCAAACACATAGCGCAGCTTGTTCATGTCCGGCACGGCCAGAGCGGCCACGGCGGCTTCGTCGCGCACGACTTTCTCGAACTTCGGGCCTTCGCCGAGCTGGAAGGACAAGCCCAGACCCATCGCGTCGGGCACGGTCAGGATGTCGCTGAACAAGATGGCGGCGTCGAGGTCGTAGCGCTCCAGCGGCTGCAGCGTCACCTCGGTGGCGTAGTCGCGGTTGGTGGCCAGGCCCATGAAGCTGCCGGCCTTGGCCCGCGTGGCGCGGTATTCTGGCAGGTAGCGGCCCGCTTGGCGCATCAACCAGACGGGCGTGTAGTCGGTCGGCTGGCGCAGGCAAGCGCGCAGGAAGGTATCGTTTTGTAGGGGGGCGTTCATGGCTGGGATTATCCGATGCTCGGGCGATACTTTCCCCGCCCGCACTTGAATCGGGCTCGGCGGACGCCATCTGATCTGGCGTTGGACATTTCTCGGAGGACTTCAAATGATCTTGAAATTCAAGCGCGGCGCGCTGATTGCGGCCATCGGCATCAGCAGCCTGAGTTTGTCGGGCTGCGGCTATAACGAGTTCCAGCAGCTTGACGAGCAAGTGGGGGCCAGCTGGGCCGAGGTGTTGAGCCAGTACCAGCGCCGTGCCGATTTGATCCCCAACATCGTCAACACGGTGAAGGGCGAAGCCAACTTCGAGCAGGAAACCCTGACCCAGGTGATCGAGGCCCGCTCACGCGCCACCAGCATCCAGGTCACGCCCGAGCTGGCCAACGACCCGGAAGCGCTGAAGAAGTTCCAGGCGGCCCAGGGTCAGGTCAGCAGCGCATTGAGCCGCTTGCTGGTCGTCAGCGAAAACTACCCCAACCTGAAGGCCAACCAGGGCTTTCAAGACCTGCGCGTGCAGCTTGAAGGGACGGAGAACCGCATCACCGTGGCCCGCAACCGCTACATCAAGACGGTGGCGGCCTACAACGTGCACGCCCGCTCCTTCCCCAGCAACCTGACGGCCAAGGTGATGGGTTACGAAGTGAAGCCGAACTTCACCGTGGAGAACGAATCCACCATCAAGGTGGCTCCGACGGTCAGCTTCGACAAGCCGGCCTCCAAGTAGGGCCTGCCATGCAGCGCCTGACAGGTTTTCTGGGGCAGTTGATGCTGCTGGCTTGCCTGAGCTTGGCAGCGCCGGTTTGGGCTCAGGACGTTCAAAAGTTGCCGCCGTTGAGCGGACGGGTGATCGACCAGACGGCCACGCTGAGCGAGCCGGAGCGAGCCGCCCTGGACGCCAAGCTGGCCGCGTTTGAACAGGCAGCCGGGCCGCAAATCGTCATCTTCATGGTGGCGACCACCCAACCCGAGGACATCACGTCCTTTGCCCAGCGCGTTGGTGAGGCCTGGAAGATTGGCCGACGCGAGGTCGGCGATGGGCTGCTGATCGTGGTGGCCAAGAATGACCGCCGGGTGCGCATCGAAGTGGCCAAGGCGCTGGAAGGCGCGGTGCCCGATCTGGCCGCGCGGCAAATCATCCAGAACGCCATCACGCCGGCCTTCAAAGTGGGTGACTACGCCGGCGGGCTGAGCCTGGCGATCGATCAATTGCAGGCACGCATCCGTGGCGAGGACCTGCCGGCACCGAAAGCAAACAATGGGCGTGCTGCGGCCGATCAAGGCCTGGGGCTGGAGCAGATCGCGGCGCTGTTCTTCATCGGCGTGCCGATACTGGGCGGCATTCTGAGCGGCATCTTCGGGCGCAAGCTGGGCAGCGCGTTGACCGGCGGCGCGGCCGGCGCGCTGGGCTGGTTTTTGGCGTCCAGCCTGATCATTGCCGGCGTAGCGGGTGTGGCCTCAGCTCTGCTGGTCGGGATCATGGGCGTGGGCTCCAGCCGCCGTGGCGGCTTGGGCGATTTGCTCGGACCGGCCGCATTGGGTGGTTTGGGCGGTTTTGGCGGCGGCGGTAGCTGGGGCGGCGGAGGTGGCGGCGGCGGCGGCGGTTTTTCTTCCGGTGGTGGTGGCGATTTTGGCGGCGGTGGTGCCTCGGGAGATTGGTGATGCAGCAGCAGCAACAGCACAAGCAAGCGCAAGCCCACAAGCACGGCTTTTTCATGCGCTTGCTCAAGCATCGCTGGGTCGACGAGAGCCATGTCAAACGTGCTCTGCCTAACGCTGCGGTGCAGCAACTGGAGGCTCAGGTGCGCGCCAGCGAAGCCAGGCACAGCGGCGAGATCTGCGTCTGCGTCGAAGCCGGCCTGCCGCTGTCCTATCTCTGGAAACGGCTGCGCGCACGGCAACGGGCGGTCACGCTGTTCGGCAAGCTGCGCATCTGGGACACCGAAGCCAACAATGGCGTGTTGATCTATTTGCTGCTGGCCGACCATGCGATTGAAATCGTCGCCGACCGCGGCATCAACCGTCGTGTCAGCGCCGCGCAATGGCAAGTCATCATCGACAGCCTGCGCCAAGACCTGCGCGCCGGTCGTTACGCGCCCGGTTTGGGTGTCGCGGTCGCGGCTGTCGATGCGCTGCTGCGCGAGCATTTTCCCCTCGGTGACGGTGAGGTCAACCCGAACGAGCTGCCGGACGCGGTGGTGATACTTTAGTTTTGTGGGTCAGACCGCTGCTGCCCAGCAAGCTCTGACCCCAACTGATTGAGCGGGTTAGCACTCTCAAACCGACTTCAACGGCTTCAGCCGCCCGGTGAACGTCTCGGTCAAGGGCTCGTGCGCCAGCGGCGGAAAGCGCAGTTTGGGCTGCGGCACGGTGACATCGGGCAGGTGGTCCAGCAGGTGGCGGATCATCGTCAGTCGGCCGCGCCGCTGATCGTTGAAATCAACCAGCGCCCAGGGCGCGTGCGGCTTGTGCGTGGCGTCCAGCATGCGGTCGCGAGCCTCGCCGTATTGCGTGTACAGCCGCCGCGCTTCCAGGTCGATGGCCGACAACTTCCAGCGCTTCAGCGGGTCTCCCAGCCGCTCGGTGAAGCGCAGTTCCTGCTGCTCCTGGTCAACGGTCAGCCAGTACTTGAATAACAGCACGCCGTCATCGACCAGCAGCTTTTCAAACACCGGGGCCTGCTTCAAAAAGGCCTGAGTTTGCTCCGGCGTGCAAAAGCCCATCACCGTCTCGACGCCGGCGCGGTTGTACCAACTGCGGTCGAACAGAGCGATCTCGCCGGCGGCCGGCAGATGCGGCATATAGCGCTGGAAGTACCACTCGCCGCGCTCCCGATCACTCGGCTTGCTGAGCGCCACCGTATGGCATTGACGCGGGTTCAAGGTCTCCGAGATCGCCGAAATCACACCGCCCTTGCCGGCGGTGTCGCGCCCCTCCACCAAGACCAACAGGCGCTTGCCATGGTGCTGCAGCCAATGCGCCATCGCATTCAACTCCAGATGTAGCGGCTCCAGGCGCTCAAGGTATTCACTCTTGCCGAGCTTGCCGTTGCCATTTGATTTGCTATTGCTGCTGGATTTGGTATGACTG
>JBIIVZ010000012.1:0-17321 GCA_044339175.1 Roseateles sp. | reverse complement strand
TCGATCTCGACCTTGTCGAAAGCAATGCCCTCGTCAGCCAAGGACTTCAGCACATTGGCGGTCACTGCACGGCAAGCTTGCGTACGCGCTTGCTTGCTGCGGATTTGATAAGCCTCGCGCAGCGCTGCTTCTGCCAGCGCGTTGATCTTGGCAATGAAGGGCTCGTCCTTGGCAGGCGGCGTCCAATCCCAGGCCGGCTTGCCGGCTTCACGCACCAACTCGTCGATGGCGGTGATGGCGATATTGCCTTGTTCGTGACCGAACACGACGGCACCCAACATGACCTCTTCCGACAACCCATCGGCCTCGGACTCGACCATCAACACGGCCGACTGCGTACCTGCCACGACCAAGTCCATCTTGCTGTTCAGCAAGGCAGTCTTGCCCGGGTTCAACACATATTCGCCATTGACATAACCGACGCGCGCCGCACCAATGGGGCCGCTGAACGGGATGCCGGACACGGCCAGAGCGGCCGAAGTGGCGATCATCGAAGCGATGTCGGCCTGAACTTCGGGGTTCAAGGACAACACGTGAATGACGACCTGAACTTCATTGAAGAAGCCTTCGGGGAACAACGGGCGGATCGGCCGGTCGATCAAACGCGAGGTCAAAGTCTCCAGCTCGCTCGGGCGGCCTTCACGCTTGAAGAAGCTGCCCGGGATCTTGCCGGCGGCGTAGGTTTTTTCGATGTAATCGACGGTCAGCGGAAAGAAGTCTTGACCGGCTTTGGCCACGTTCTTGGCGACCACGGTGGCCAAGACCACGGTGTCATCGATATTGACCAGCACAGCGCCGGACGATTGGCGCGCGATTTCGCCGGTTTCCATCGTGACGGTGTGAGCGCCCCAAGTGAAGGTCTTGCTGACTTTATTGAACAAACTCATTGCGTATCTCCTCTGAACCCAAGCGACCCACAAGGTCGCCACGGATTGTTGTCGAAGCGGCTTGCGGCGCCACCTCTGAACCGGAAGTGAGTCTGGGTTTGGCGGGATGCCATTCCAGAACATCGCCAAACCGATGTTCTGGAATGACACAGCAGCGCCACGTCAGCTCAACTCCAATGGATTCGTAAAAGACAAAGAGCCTGTGCTGGCGATGATCCCAGACAGGCTCCTTGATCTTCCGCGCGAATTACTTACGCAGGCCCAGCTTCTGGATCAGGTCCGTGTAACGCGATGCGTCCTTGGACTTCAGGTAAGCCAGCAGGCTTTTGCGTGAATTGACCATCTTGAGCAAACCACGACGGCTGTGGTGGTCTTTCATATTGGCCTTGAAGTGCGGCATCAGTCCGTTGATGCGGGCGGTCAACAGAGCTACTTGAACTTCCGGCGAACCGGTGTCGTTGGCTTTGCGGGCATTGGACTTGACGATCTCTGCTTTAGTTTTATCGAATTCGGCGGACATGATGTGTTCCTAGCTATTGGAAGCCGCCGGGCTGCGCGACTGAATAGCCGACACAACACACGAACGGTTTCCATGGTTTGACTTGCGGTCACAGGTGAAACCGACCCGTGCCGTGCGTTTTCATTACATTTCACTCAACTTAGCTAACCGCCCCACAAGGATTCGGCTCAGCAAAGCCCTTAGAGTATAGCGCAAGCGTTTCATTGGCGACTGAGTGCAGCAACCGGCTCGGTGCTGAGTACCCGGCGCGCCCTACCCCAGTTCGCTGTCGCGATTCAGGCGGTCCCCAAGATCCAGCGCGGCAGCACCTCGAAACCACCGCCGGCCTGCATCGTCGCCATACCGCGCTGCAGTCTCAGCGCTGCTGCCATCGCGATCATGGCCCCGTTGTCGGTGCACAAATCCAGCTCGGGGTAATGGACTCGAATACCGCGCTTGCCGCAGGCCGCGTTCAGTTGCTCGCGCAGCAGACTGTTGGCCCCCACACCGCCAGCAACAACCAAGCGCTTCAGGCCAGATTCCTTCAACGCGAGCAAGGATTTACGCACCAGCACATCGACGATGGCGGCCTGTGTGGACGCTGCCAAGTCAGCACGCTGCTGCTCGGTGGGTTCGTCAGTCCAGCGCTTGACCTGGGTCAACACGGCAGTTTTCAAGCCGGCAAAGCTGAAGTCGGGCTTGCCGCTGTGCAACATCGGCCTGGGCAAGGCAAAGGCTTTGGGGTCACCGGCTTGCGCCAGCTTGGCCAGATGCGGGCCGCCGGGATAAGGCAAGCCAAGCAATTTGGCGCTCTTGTCAAAGGCTTCGCCCGCAGCGTCGTCGATGGTTTCACCCAGCATCAAGTATTGCCCAACGTCGTCAACTCGCATCAGCTGGGTGTGCCCCCCCGACACCAGCAAGGCCACGAACGGGAACTCAGGCGCATCAGCCGATAAAAATGGCGAGAGCAAATGACCTTCCAGGTGATGAATGCCCAGCACCGGAATATTCAAGGCTGCAGCCAGTGACACGGCGACACCCGCACCGACCAACAGCGCGCCGGCCAAGCCCGGGCCTTGGGTAAACGCAATCACATCGATTTCATCCAAAGCCACGCCGGACCCGCTCAGCACCGCGCGGGTCAGCGGAATCACGCGCCGGATATGGTCACGCGACGCCAATTCGGGCACTACACCACCGTACGCCTGATGCATGCTGATCTGGCTGTGCAGCGCTTGCGCCAGCAGACGCGGCGGGTTGGCGGGTGTCGACGCAGTTGCCACCTCGAACTCGACCAGCGCGACACCGGTTTCGTCGCAGGACGACTCAAAACCCAGAACCTTCATCGCCTCAGTGCATTTCTTTGGCGTGATTGACCGAATACTTCGGTATTTCGATCGTCACGTCTTTTTGCCCCACGATGGCTTGACAGCTCAGGCGCGAGTCCGGCTCCAGGCCCCAGGCCCGGTCCAACATGTCTTCTTCCCCTTCCTCCATCTCGGACAAAGAGGCCATACCGGCGCGCACGATCACATGACAAGTGGTGCAGGCACAAACCATGTCGCAGGCGTGTTCGATAGCGATTTTGTTGTCCAGCAAGGCCTCGCAGATCGAGGTGCCTGCGGGCACTTCCAGCGAGGCACCGGCCGGACAATATTCGGCGTGAGGGAGAATTTTGATGATGGGCATGGCAATCTTTGCTGAATCCAAGTTAAAGCTGTTCGATATTGCGGCCGGCCAGAGCCTGATGAATGCCGCGGTTCATTCGCGCAGCGGCAAAGGCTTCGGTCCCCTTCGCCAGAGTTTCAACTGCCGCGTTGATCGCGTCAGCCACGCTGTCCGTTGTGGCTGACGTGGCTTCGGCTTGGGCGCAGCGGGCCAATGCTTGCAAAAGCAGCGCAATCTCGGCCTGCTCCGCAGCACTGAGCAAGTCACCATCGGCACTCAGGGCAGATTGCGTAGCCAAGGCCATGCGCTCGGCGTCAACTTGAGCTTCGCGCAGCTTACGGGCTTGCATATCGGTTTCCGCACTGGCAAAGCCGTCTTTCAGCATGCCGGCAATTTGATCGTCGGACAACCCGTAGCTCGGCTTCACGCGAATGGTCGCCTCAACGCCGGAGCCCAGTTCTTTGGCGAACACGCTCAACAAACCATCGGCATCGACCTGGAAGGTGACCCGGATGCGGGCGGCACCAGCCACCATCGGCGGAATACCGCGCAGCTCGAAGCGGGCCAGTGAGCGGCATTCGCTGACCAACTCACGCTCGCCTTGCAAGACGTGAACGGCCAGTGCGGTTTGACCATCCTTGAAGGTGGTGAAGTCCTGCGCCTTGGCGACCGGAATCGTGGCGTTGCGCTCGATGATGCGCTCGACCAAGCCGCCCATCGTTTCCAGCCCCAAAGAGAGCGGAATCACATCCAGCAACAGGATTTCGCCGTCAGCCGCATTGCCGGCCAATTGATTCGCCTGAGTGGCCGCGCCCAGCGCCACCACTTCGTCGGGGTTCAGGTTGGTCAACACCTCGCGGCCAAAAAGCGCGGTCACGGCCGCCCGCACACAGGGCATGCGGGTTGAGCCGCCGACCATGACCGTGCCCTGCACCTCGTCCACCTTGACTTTGGCATCGCGCAGCGCACGGCGTACGGCGGATAAGGTCCTCGCAATCAACGGCTCGGCCAGTCGGTCGAACTGTTCGCGGGTGACGTTGACGCTCAATCTACCCGCATCCAACAAACATTCCAGCGTGGCCAAATCAGCGCTTGACAACGCCTCTTTGGCTCGCCGGGCGGCCACCAACACCGCTCGTTTGTCATGGTTGCTGACAACAGTCAACCCGGCTTCAGCCAGCGCCCATTCGGCCAGTGTCTGATCGAAGTCATCGCCACCCAACGCGGCATCCCCGCCGGTGGCCACCACCTCGAAGACACCTCGGCTCAAGCGCAGCAGCGAGATGTCGAAGGTGCCGCCACCGAGGTCATAAACAGCGTAAAGCCCCTCGCTGGCGTTGTCCAAACCGTAGGCAATCGCAGCGGCGGTCGGCTCATTGATCAAGCGCAGCACATTCAGGCCGGCCAACTCGGCCGCCGCCTTGGTGGCTTGGCGTTGGGCGTCATCAAAATAGGCCGGCACGGTGATGACCGCACCGAACACATCGTCGGCAAAACTGTCCTCCGCCCGAAACCGCAAGGTGGCGAGGATCTCGGCCGACACCTCGACAGGAGACTTCAAGCCGTCACGCGTCAGCAAGGACAGCATGCCCGGCGTGTCCTCGAAGCGGTACGGCAACTGGCCTCGGTTGGCAATGTCGGCCAAGGCCCGTCCCATGAAGCGCTTGACCGACACGACCGTGTTTTCCGGGTCTTGGGCCTGTGCCTCGAAAGCGGCCGCGCCGATCTGCCGCCGCCCGTCTTCGAGGTAGCGCACAACCGAAGGCAAGATCACTGAGCCTTGCTCGTCCGGCAAGCATTCGGCCACGCCGTGACGCACCGCGGCCACTAGCGAATGCGTCGTACCCAGATCGATACCCACGGCGATACGACGCTGATGCGGATCGGGCGATTGCCCCGGTTCTGAAATTTGCAACAGTGCCATTTTTATTGTCCTAGACCATCTAAACGCTTCTGGATATCCGAGCGGAAGCGCGCCACAAACATCAAAGCCCGCACTTGCTCGGCGGCGGCTTGCGTATCCGATCGTTCGTCCAGCAAGCACTGGACCTCGTCCAGCAAGGCCGCTTCACGCAGCTCAACTTCGGCATCGAGCGCCTCGACAGCCCCCAATTGATGCGCTTCATCGAGCGCTTCCCGCCAAGCCATCTGCTCCATCAAGAAAGCGACCGGCATGCGGGTATTTTCATTGGCCTGCAGCGGCACACCGCGCAACTCGCACAAATAAGCAGCCCGCTTGAGCGGATCGCGCAAACGCTGATGCGCCTCGTTGACGCGCATTGCCCATTGCATCGCCAGACGCTGCGCCGCTGGCCCATCTGCTGCAAATTTGTCCGGGTGAACCTGCGCTTGCAAATCCTTCCAGCGCATTTCGATTTCAGCGCGCTGCTGTGCCTGCCGCTGTGGCAAGCCGAACAGCTTGAAATCGTCGTCGTCGAGTCTCATCGGTGGAGGCCGCATTCATTAGCTAAGAAGGCGCGGCAGGCTGCGCCCATGAAAAAAGCGCGGCTATCAACCGCGCTCCGCTGCAAAGGGGCTGGACTCTACACTCGGAACGATTCACCGCAGCCGCAGCGATCTTTCTCGCGCGGATTGCGGAACTTGAAGCCTTCGTTCAGGCCTTCGCGCACAAAGTCCAGCTCGGTGCCTTCGAGGTAAGGCAAGCTCTTCGGATCAATCAGAATCTTCACCCCGTGACCTTCGAACACCACATCCTCTGGCGCAAAGTCGTCGGCGTATTCCAGCTTGTAGGCCAGACCTGAGCAACCGGTCGTTTTAACGCCCAAACGCACACCGACGCCACCGCCGCGCTTGGCGATGTAACGCGTCACGTGCTTGGCGGCGGCCTCAGTCAGAGTCACAGACATGGCTAACTCCCGCTCAAGCCAGATGCTTGGCGCGATAGTCATCCACCGCCGCCTTGATGGCGTCTTCTGCCAAGATAGAGCAGTGAATCTTCACCGGCGGCAAGGCCAGTTCTTCAGCGATGTGGGTGTTCTTGATATCCAGCGCTTGATCGAGCGACTTGCCCTTGACCCATTCGGTCACCAGCGAACTCGAAGCGATGGCCGAGCCACAGCCGTAGGTTTTGAACTTTGCGTCCTCGATCAAACCGGTGATCGGATTGACCTTGATCTGCAACTTCATCACATCGCCGCATGCCGGTGCGCCGACCATGCCGGTGCCAACGGTGTCATCACCCTTGTCGAAAGCACCCACGTTGCGCGGATTTTCGTAGTGGTCAACGACTTTTTCACTGTAGGCCATGGTGGTCCCCTTCTCTTGATTCGTATTCTTGATTTCTAGGCTGAACGGCGGGTTGCATCAAGCAACCCGCCAGCAATTACTACTTTAATGCGCAGCCCACTTGATGGTGCTGATGTCGATGCCGTCTTTGTACATATCCCAAAGAGGCGACAACTCGCGCAGCTTACCGACGCGGTCTTTCAATGTTTCGATCGCATAGTCGATTTCTTCAACCGTCGTGAAACGCCCGATGGTCATGCGCAGCGAAGAATGCGCCAACTCATCGCTACGGCCCAGAGCCCGCAACACGTAGCTGGGCTCCAAGCTGGCCGAAGTGCAAGCCGAGCCCGACGAGACCGCCAAGCCCTTGACACCCATGATCAACGACTCACCCTCCACATAATTGAACGAAATGTTCAAGTTATGTGGCACACGCTGCTCCAGATCACCGTTGACAAACACCTGTTCGATGCCGCTCAGGCCATCAAGCAAGCGCTTCTGCAACATGCGAATGCGCTCATTTTCAACGCCCATTTCCTCGCGGGCAATACGGAACGCTTCGCCCATGCCAACGACCTGGTGTGTCGGCAGGGTGCCTGAACGCAGGCCTCGCTCCTGACCGCCGCCATGCATTTGAGCTTCGAGTCGCACACGCGGCTTGCGGCGCACGTACAGCGCACCGATGCCCTTCGGGCCGTAAGTCTTGTGCGAAGCCAGACTCATCAGGTCGATCGGCAAGGTGCTGGTGTCGATCAAGATTTTGCCGGTGGCCTGCGCTGCATCAACGTGAAAGATGATGCCGCGCTCTCGGCACATCGCGCCGATCGCTGGGATGTCCTGGATCACGCCAATTTCATTGCTGACATAGAGCACCGACACCAGGATGGTGTCCGCCCGCAAGGCCGCGCGGAAGACATCCAGATCGACCAAGCCGTTCGCCTGCACATCCAGATAAGTGACTTCAAAGCCCTGGCGCTCCAGCTCGCGGCAGCTGTCAAGCACGGCCTTGTGCTCTGTTTTCAAGGTGACGATGTGTTTGCCACGTGTCTTGTAAAACTGAGCCGCACCCTTGATCGCCAAATTGATCGATTCGGTGGCACCCGAAGTCCAGACGATTTCGCGCGGATCGGCACCAATCAACGCGGCGACTTGCTCGCGCGACTTTTCCACGATTGCTTCGGCTTCCCAGCCCCAGGCATGGCTGCGGGAGGCCGGATTGCCGTAATGCTCGCTCAGCCAAGGAATCATGGCACTGACAACACGGGGATCGACCGGCGTGGTTGAGCCGTAATCCATATAAATCGGAAAATGAGGGGTAACAGACTGGGTCATATCTAAAATTCGTTGTTAAACGGGTTTGATACAGAGACTTATTTATTGAAGGCGTTGCCCAGCGCAAACACGGAGTTCGGCGCGGTGATGCGAATCGGCTTGACCACTGGCAGCGAGGAGATGCCGCGCTTGATGGGTGATTCCTCGATGGTCACGCCCTTGGCCAACTGATCTTCAACCAATTTGCGCAGCGAGACGGAATCGAGATACTCGATCATCTTGGCGTTCAAGCTGGTCCACAGCTCATGCGTGATGCAGCGGCCGGTGTTCTCGCCCATGCAGTTTTCGTGGCCGCCGCAACCGGTGGCGTCGATCGGTTCATCGACAGCCACGATGATGTCGGCGACGGTAATTTCGCTGGACTTGCGACCGAGCGAGTAACCGCCGCCGGGTCCACGCGTGCTTTCGACCAGCTCGTGGCGGCGTAATTTACCGAACAGTTGCTCAAGGTAAGACAGCGAAATCTGCTGCCTCTGGCTGATGGCAGCGAGCGCAACTGGCCCGCCGTTTTCACGCAAAGCCAGATCGATCATTGCAGTGACGGCAAAACGACCTTTGGTGGTGAGACGCATATAACTCTCCTTCGGTCCACAAAACCATCAGACAACTGGCAAACATCCGCTTGTTGTCCGGGGAAGCCAACCCGCCGCGGCGCGACGGGTTAACCCTTGTTTAATTCCGACCATTTTACTCAATTATTACAAATCGCGCTCGCGGCTCGCAACTTTGCAACCAACGGGCAGCTTCAGCCCACGGTGTCGTGGCCGACCGCACCGAAAGCCTGCTCGCGCAATTGAGCCAATTGATCGCGCACTCTGGCCGCCTGCTCGAACTCCAGATTGCGAGCGTGTACCAGCATTTGCTTTTCCAGCAGGGCCATGCGTTTGCTCAAGTCCTTCTCTGACAGTTGCTCGACAGCAGCCACTTGCAGCAGCTTTTGGTCATCGCGCCCGGACTTCTCCGAATAAACGCCGTCAATCATGTCCTTGATGCGCTTGGAGACGCTGCGCGGTGTGATGCCATGCAACTCGTTGAAGGCCATTTGCTTTTCACGCCGCCGCTCGGTCTCGCCCATCGCCTTGCGCATCGATTCGGTAATGCGGTCAGCGTACAAAATCGCTTTGCCTTTGACATTGCGAGCGGCCCGACCAATGGTTTGAATCAAACTGCGCTCGGAGCGCAAAAAGCCCTCCTTGTCGGCATCCAGAATCGCCACCAGCGTGACCTCGGGGATGTCGATGCCCTCGCGCAGCAAGTTGATGCCGACCAGCACGTCAAACACACCCAGCCGCAAGTCACGCAGAATCTCGACCCGCTCGACGGTGTCCACATCCGAGTGCAGATAGCGCACCTTGACACCGTTGTCGCTCAAATAATCGGTCAGCTGTTCGGCCATGCGCTTGGTCAGCGTCGTGATCAACACGCGCTCGCTCAAGACCACGCGTTCGCGAATTTCCTGCAGCACATCGTCAACCTGATGCACCGCGGGCCGGACCTCGACCAAGGGATCGACCAAGCCGGTCGGCCGCACCACCTGCTCCACCACTTGGCCGGTATTGTCGTTTTCGTAAGCGGCCGGCGTAGCCGACACAAACACCGCCTGCCGCATCTTGCGTTCGAACTCGGCAAACTTGAGCGGTCGGTTATCCAGCGCCGACGGCAACCGAAAGCCGTATTCCACCAGCGTCGTTTTGCGCGCCCGGTCACCGTTGTACATGCCGCCAAATTGGCCGATCAGCACATGGCTTTCGTCCAGGAACATCAAGGCATCAGAGGCCAGGTAATCGATCAGCGTCGGCGGTGCTTCGCCCGGCTGCGCGCCGGACAAATGGCGGGTGTAGTTTTCGATGCCCTTGCAATGACCCACCTCCTGCAGCATTTCCAGGTCAAAGCGGGTGCGCTGCTCCAAGCGCTGCGCCTCCACCAACTTCCCGTCGGCCACAAACTGCCCCACGCGCTCGCGCAGCTCCTGCTTGATACCGTCCATTGCGGCCAGCACTTTTTCGCGCGGTGTCACGTAATGGCTGCTCGGATACACCGTAAAACGCACGATCTTCTGGCGCACCTTGCCAGTCAACGGGTCAAACAGCTGCAGACTTTCCACCTCGTCATCGAACAGCTCGATACGCAGCGCCAACTCCGAATGCTCGGCCGGGAACACATCGATGGTGTCGCCGCGCACCCGAAAAGCGCCGCGGCTGAAGTCCACCTCGTTGCGGGTGTATTGCATCCGGATCAGTTGCGCGATCACATCACGCTGGCCCAGCTTGTCACCCAAGCGCAAGGTCATCACCATCTGGTGGTAGTCGGCTGGGTTGCCGATGCCGTAGATGGCCGACACCGAAGCCACGATCACCACATCGCGCCGCTCCATCAAGCTCTTGGTGGCCGACAGTCGCAATTGCTCGATGTGCTCGTTGATGGCGCTGTCCTTTTCGATGAACAGGTCGCGCTGCGGCACATAGGCCTCGGGCTGGTAATAGTCGTAGTAACTGACGAAATACTCGACCGCGTTATTCGGGAAAAAATCCCTGAACTCGCTGTAGAGCTGAGCCGCCAGCGTCTTGTTCGGCGCAAAGATGATGGCCGGCCGCCCCAGTCGGGCGATCACATTGGCCATGGTGAAGGTCTTGCCGGAGCCGGTCACGCCCAGCAGCGTTTGAAAACTCAAGCCGTCCTTGATGCCCTCGACCAATTTATCGATCGCAGCCGGCTGATCGCCGGCGGGCGGGAACGGTTGAAAGAGTTGGAAGGGCGAGCCTTCAAAGGAAACGAACTCGCCCTTCAGCTCTTCGGATTGCGGTGATTTTTTAACGGTGTTGTCTATGACTTCGGGCATTGCTTGCATCGGGTATTCCCTGGAACCGGGCGCCAAGCCGCCTAGAATTGGCGGGCTGCGCAACCCGACAGGTTAGCGCAGGCGCCTCTCATTTGCTTTGGCAGGCTCTCGAGTCACGCCAATTTCGTTGCCACCGTTCTGTCAGGAAGTTCCCTCATGTCCTTGTTTGCCGCCGTCGAAATGGCCCCCCGCGACCCGATCCTGGGCCTCAATGAACAGTTCAATGCCGACCCCAACCCGGCCAAAGTCAATTTAGGCGTGGGCGTCTACACCGATGCAGACGGCAAACTGCCGTTGTTGCGCTGCGTCGCCGAAGCCGAAGGTGCGATGCTGGCAGCACCCAAGGCCCGCGGTTATTTGCCCATCGACGGCATCGCGGCCTACGACAAGGCCGTGCAGGCACTGGTCTTCGGTGCCGAGAGTGCGGCCGTGCTGGCCAAGCGCGTCGCCACCGTGCAGGCGATCGGCGGTACCGGCGGGCTGAAAATTGGCGCCGACTTCTTGAAGCGCTTGAACCCCGAAGCGCAGGTGTTGATCTCCGACCCGAGCTGGGAGAACCACCGCGCCCTGTTCACCAACGCCGGCTTCAAGGTCGGTGCCTACCCCTATTACGATGCCGCCAACTTGGGCATCAACTTTGACGCGATGCTGGCGGCACTGAATGCGGCAGCGGCCGGCACGGTGATCGTGCTGCATGCCTGCTGCCACAACCCGACAGGCTACGACCTGACCCCGACCCAGTGGGATCAAGTGGTGACAGTCGTTAAATCACGCGGCTTGGTGGCGTTTCTCGACATGGCTTACCAAGGCTTTGGCGCAGGGATTGCCGAGGACGGCGCGGTCATTCAGCAATTCCTGGCGTCCGGCCTCGATTTCTTCGTTTCCACCAGTTTCTCCAAGAGCTTTTCGCTCTACGGTGAACGCGTCGGTGCACTGAGCGTGGTGTGTGCCTCGGCCGAAGAAACCGTGCGGGTCTTGAGCCAGTTGAAAATCGTTATCCGCACCAACTACTCCAACCCGCCAACCCACGGTGCCCAAGTTGTGGCTACCGTGCTGTCCACGCCGGCACTGCGGGCCATGTGGGAAGAAGAGTTGACGGGCATGCGCTTGCGCATCCGCGCGATGCGCACAGCGCTGGTCGCCGCGCTGCAAACAGCCGGCGTGACGCAAGATCTCAGCTTCGTGACGCGCCAACAAGGCATGTTCAGCTACTCAGGCCTGTCGGCCACGCAAATGCAGCGTCTGCGCAGCGAGTTCGGCGTTTACGGTGTCGATTCGGGACGCATCTGCGTGGCCGCATTGAATGAGCAAAATTTGCCCGCTGTGGCGCAAGCGATGGCCACCGTGCTGAAGGGCTGACACAGCACTGACGGCGGCCTCGGATCGGTTGGCTATTGAAGGATTTAGTGGGCCTATCACGCGTACTTTTACTTACTGCGCGAGCCTGAAATCCGATAAAATGCTGCAGTGCACAAATACTGGCGGAGTCGCCAGCCTTGCCAACCGAACCCTCTGAGGCCGACCTATGCTGTACCAACTCTTTGAAACTCAGCGCGCACTGATGAGCCCGTTTTCGGAGTTCGCCAGCGCCGCAGGCAAGCTGTACAGCCACCCGCTGTCGCCGTTCTCCCACTCCCCACTGTCGCAACGCGTTTCGGCCGGGCTGGACTTGATGCATCGCTTGGCCAAGGAGTACGAGAAGCCAGAGTTCGGTATTCGCGGCGTCGAAGTTGACGGCGTCGAAGTCGCCATTCAAGAGCTGGTGGCAGAGACAAAACCGTTTTGCCGGCTGTTGCGTTTCAAGCGCTACACCGACGATCTGGCCGTGCTGTCGAAGATGAAGGATCAGCCGACCGTCTTGGTCGTGGCCCCTTTGTCCGGCCACCACAGCACGCTGCTGCGCGACACGGTGCGCGAGTTGCTGAAAGATCACAAGGTCTTCATTACTGATTGGACCGATGCGCGCATGGTGCCGCTGGAGGCTGGCGCTTTCCATTTGGCCGACTACGTCACTTACGTACAGGACTTCATCCGTCTGATCGGCCCCGAATGCCATGTCATTTCGGTCTGCCAGCCAACCGTGCCGGTGTTGGCTGCCATCTCGCTGATGAGCAGCAACGGCGAGCAGACGCCGCGCAGCATGACGATGATGGGCGGGCCGATCGATGCGCGCAAGAGCCCGACGGCCGTCAACAACTTGGCGACGAACAAACCGTTCAGCTGGTTCGAGAACAATGTGATTTACCGCGTGCCGACCAACTTCCCTGCGGCCGGTCGCGCCGTGTACCCGGGCTTTTTGCAGCACACCGGCTTTGTGGCGATGAACCCGGACCGCCACGCCACCTCCCATTACGACTATTTCCTCGACCTGATGCGTGGCGACGACGACGGTGCAGAAGCGCATCGGCAGTTCTACGACGAGTACAACGCCGTACTCGACATGCCGGCCGAGTACTACCTGGAGACCATCAAGACGGTGTTCCAGGACTTTTCGCTGGTTCACGGCACCTGGGAAGTCAACGGCCAATTGGTACGCCCGCAAGACATCCGCACTACCGCACTACTGACGGTGGAAGGCGAGCTTGACGACATTTCGGGGGCTGGCCAGACGCGTGCGGCACACCTGCTGTGCTCGGGCATCGACGCCGAGCATCAGTACCACTACGACGTGGTCGGTGCCGGCCACTACGGCATTTTTGCTGGCCGTCGCTGGCGCGAACTGGTGTGCCCCGAAGTGCGCAGCTTCATCGCCAAGTACGACCAGGTCGGCGCGGCACCCACAGGGCTGAGGGCCACCACAGTAGAAGCTGCGTCGGTTCAAGAGGCGGTTCTGGATCAAGCTGACGTTGAAGCGACCGAGGCGGTTGAAGCCGCGCAATCGGCCCGCCCGACCGCCCGTAATAAAAAGCGAGCTTGAAGGCAGCGGTGTCCCTGACCGCTGATCCCGCACTGCGTGCCCGCATCGAGGCTGCGCTGCCGCAAACGCAGTGCACGCGTTGCGGTTTCCCTGACTGCCGGGCCTACGCTGAAGCGATAGTCGCTGACAAAGCGGATATCAACCAATGCCCGCCGGGAGGTACCGAAGGGATAGCTCGGCTGGCCGCGCTGACCGGCCGCCCCGCCCTGCCCCTGGCAGCAACACACGGCCTCGAAGGGCCGCGCTGGCTGGCGGTCATCGATGAGGCCTGGTGCATTGGTTGCACCTTGTGCATCAAGGCCTGCCCGGTCGACTGCATCGTCGGTGCGCCCAAGCAAATGCATGTGGTGGTGGACGCGCAGTGCACTGGCTGCGAGCTCTGCTTGCCGGCCTGCCCGGTCGACTGCATTTCGCTGATCAACGTGACGGGCGCAGAGACCGGCTGGGCGGCCTGGAGCGCGCCACTGGCCGATGCTGCACGCAAGCGCTATCAATTCCACCAGCTGCGCGAAACGCGTGAGTCGCTGGAGAACGACGGCCGCTTGCTGGTCAAGGCGGAAGCCAAACTGGCCGACCTCGCCGAGGCGTCACGGATCACCGACCCGGTCGAGCTGGATCACAAACGGGCCTCGATTGAAGCGGCGCTGGCTCGCGCACGCGCCAAACGGCAAGGCTGAAGCGCACGAATCGAGGGGCAAAACGGGCGACTTCAGGCCGCCGGCCAATCCTTGCAGCGCCCCAACTGGGCGCCCTCTCGGGCCAACAACTCACCGGCTTCGGCGCTCAGCCAGAAGGCCAGCTCTTGGGTTCGCGACTGTCGAATCGCGTCCAGCCGTGTTTCAGTGCCGCCGCTACGGCCCGGATGCGTCATCAGCAAGCCGCCGTCAGGCAGTGAGCCCAGCCATGCGGCCACCCGTTCAGAGAACCGGGCGGCGGGCGCAAAGTCGTACACACCGGCAAAGTCGAGGTTCATCCGCAACCCTGCCGGCCTCGCAATCCGGCGCAAGGCAGACGACCCCAAGCTGGCAATGAGCGCGGCCTTGCCGCCACGCCACACTCGACTGCGGGTGGAGCGCAGCGCACAGGCCCGGCCATAGCGCTGTGTCAATTCGGCGCAAACGGCGGTGCGCAGGACGGGCAACTGGTGCACATGCTGATGGCCGTCGAGATAGTCGGGCGCGCGCTGCAGGGTCGCTTCGAAGCCATCCAGTTGCCTGGCCACCCAGCTGCGGGCCTGAGCCGCATCCACCCGGCGCAAATAAGTGGCGGTCAACCAGCCGTTCAGGTGCCGACCAACGGCGTAGTTTGCAAATTCATTGACGTCCAGATGCAATCCGAAGTCAGCCACACCAGCGCGTTCGCGCAGCGCCGGTGCCCACTGCGCCCAGGCAGGTGAGAGAGTCATGCAACTGGTGGCACTGACGCGTCCCGCATCAATGCAGTCGAGGATGCCTTGGCTGACAGCCGCATCGAAACCGTAATCATCGGCGCAGATCTGGATGCGCCGGTTCATGCTTGACGGGCTCGAAAGGCCCAATGACGACTCAAAAACCAGGTCAGGCCCGCCACCGCGATCAACACCAGCAGCAGGGCCAGGCGGTACTCCATACCGAGGTCGAGCAACAGGGCGTAGAGCAGTTCATTGCCGGTAAAGCCCAGCAAAGCCACCAACGCAAAGCGGGGCAAAGCCTGCTGGGTCCGGGCCTGCTGGGACGCAAAACTAAGCCGGTGATGGCCAACGAAGCTGACGACAAAGGCAACCACGAAACCGATGACATTGGCCAGCAAGGCCGCCATCTGCCAGTTCGAAACCAACCACCACACGGCTGCAAAATGCACGGCCGCAGCGCTGCTGCCGACCAACAAGAACCACAGCATGGCCCTCACTCGGTTTGCGCCCCGGCAATGGGCGGCGTTAGCTCTTGGACCAAATACAGCGGACGCTGTTTGACCTCATCGAAGACCCGACCGAGATATTCGGCAATGATGCCCAGGCAAAGCAATTGCACACCGGCCAAGAAGGTGATGGACACCGCCAAGGTTGCGAAACCAGACACCTCGATGCCGAGCAGCGACTTTTCGGCCACCGTCCAGAGGCCAAACATCACCGACGCGACCGACACCACCAAGCCGATCACCGACACCAGCCGCAGCGGCACCTTGCTGAAAGCGGTCATGCCAACGATGGCCAAGGACAGCAGGTGCGAGAAGTTGTAGTTCGAGGTGCCTTGAGTCCGGTCATGGGGGATGAACTCGATCGCTTTGGATTTGAAACCGACCCAGGCAAACAGCCCCTTCATGTAGCGGGCGCGCTCGGGCAGACTGCGCAAAGCCAGCACCACGCGGCGGTCCAGCAAGCGGAAATCGCCCGCGTCGGCGGGCAGCTTAAAGCGCGAACCCCACTGCATCAGCCAATAAAATGCTTGCGTATAGCTGCGCCGCATCAGTGTCTGCGACAGGTGCCGACCGGTCTGGACTGCGTATACGACGTCATAACCGGCGCGCCACGCCGGCAACATCTCCAGCAGCGTGGCGATCGGGTGTTGGCCGTCGGAGTCCATGGTGATCACGACATCGCCGTCGGCAGCGTCGAGGCCGGCGCTGAGAGCCGCCTCTTTACCGAAGTTGCGCGACAAGCGCAGCAAACGCACCGGCAAGCCTTGCTGAATCAACCCGTGGACCAGCAAGGCGGTGTCGTCGCTGCTGCCGTCATCGATCACCAGCAACTCAATGCGCCGCGCCATGCCCTGCAATTGAGTGCACAGCTCAGGCAGCAGCCATTGCAAATTCAGCGCCTCATTGAAAGCAGGCAACACCACCGACATCAAGTTCGGCACAGCGCGGCTTGCTGCCACGACCGGCACCGTCGCCGCAGTGTTGTGCAGCGGCGGAGCAATCATTTGTTTCATTCGCTAAGTCCAATCGTCGCGTCGTCGCGGAACAGGCAGTTCCTCTGGTTGCAGAGCAGCGCGTTGCCAGGCATTTTCGCAGCCTCGCTGAAAGGCCGCACTGTAAAGCCGGGTGCGCCTGCGGCACCAGGCATGCCGACATAGAGCCGCCCTGCCGTGTAAAAGTAAGCGGAATACGGCGGCTTGTCTTGATAGCGCAAGCCACAGTCTTGCCCGGCGCAGGCTCGCTCATAGGCTTGAATCAAGACCAAGTCTGAATTTTCTGCCCCAATGCCGGGAAGCTTAAAAAAATAGGCCCAAGCGAAAACGAGCAACAAGCCCAGCGCCAAGCCCCAGCTGCGCGCCTGCGCCAGGGCGGCTGTCGGCAAGCAGGCCAGCGTCAAGATTGCCACGCCGGGCAAGGCCGTCATCGCATAAGTCCAGATCAGGTTGTGGGCGAAAGTGAACAGCAGCAAAGGCACCAGCGCGATGCAGAGCGCAAAGGCACGCAACTCGGCCTTGCCAGAATCTTCAGCCTTTCCCGCAGCCCCAGCAAACTCCGCATTCTTGGTGGCCTGACTGCCGGGTTGAGAAGCCGTGGAATGGCGTCGGCCCACCACGCTTTGCAGCAGCAGCCACAGACCGCGCAGCAACAGAAGCAGCAAAGCAGGCAAGGCAGCCAGCGCGGTAAACAACCAGATCATGCCCAGCGGTTGCGCATGTGCGAAGCCATAACGGTCGCCTTGCCAGCCCGGCTGGACAAACCGCATCACATGCTCGCCCAGCACGAAATAGTTCAAGAAGCCCGGCGTTTTCAGCTCGGCAAGCACATACCAGGGTAGGGCCACGCCCAGGCAAACCAGCCAACTCCAGGGGTCACGCAGCAAGATGGCGACAACCGGCCAATGGCGACGCCAAGTGGCGTGCACCAAGATGGGCAAGAGCGCCAGTACAGCCGCAGCCGGGCCCTTGGTCAGCAAGGCGAGCGCCAATCCGAAGGCCAGCCATCGCCCGGCGCGCGTGCGCGCGAGGCCCTCGGCCTGCA
>JBIIVZ010000017.1:0-15347 GCA_044339175.1 Roseateles sp. | reverse complement strand
GCAGCGCCCGCGTGCGCTGCTGGTCGGCGGGGCGTTGCTGATTGCGGCCGCAGCGGCTGCGGCCTATTTGCTGGTGCAGCAGCGCGAACAGTCGAGTGCCGGTCGGTCGCGTGCGGGTGCAGAGTCCAGCGCTGCGCCAACGTCCGGGCGCGCCACCGTCCCGGTGGTGCCGGTCAGCCGCAGCGCCGCCACGGCCCTGCTTGAGCCGACCTCCGCCGGGCCGCTGCCAACCCCGCCGCTCAGTTCGGCTGCGTCCCAGGCAGCGCCTGTTGTCCAGCCGGTCGTGGCTGCGGTCACAGCCACGACAGTCACCACGGCCACCCCAGCCGCCGCAGCCCTCTCCGCCCTCCCTGCAGCAGTTGCTCCCGCTGTTGTCGCCAACGCAGCGGCCAATTTGGCGGCTTTCAAACCGCCACCACCAGAGGCGGCGGTGCCGCCTGCGCTGGCGGCGGCGGCCAACCGGCCGGGTGCGGCAGCCGGCCGGGTACCCGTCTTCAAGGGCAGCAGCGCCAATTTGAACCGTACGTGGCCCACCGCACCCGAGGCGGCCGAGATCGCCCAAGCGGCGGAGGCGGCCCAACTGCAGTTGCGCAGCCGGGCCCGCCTCGATGCCGGCGTCGGGCTGGATTTGCCGGTGCCCAATCTCGGCCCCTGTACCCAAGCCGTTGCCGCACTCGGTCTGTGCGCCGCGCCCGAGAAGCAGATTCCTCCTCCGTAAAGGCCATCACATGACAATCATCAGACTCCTGCACACCGGCGCTGTGGCGGCCTTGCTCTTGCACTGCAGTTTCGGGCCGGCCAACGCCGTGGCGGCGGCCGAGTACAAGATCGTCACCGCCTCGGACAAGGGCACCTACTACGCCATCGGCAAGGACTTGGCCAAGTTCGTGGCACCCGATGCGGACATCGAGCTGGAAGTGCTGGCCACCTCCGGCTCGGCCGCCAACGTCAAGCTGATGCGTTATGAGCCGGGCGTGAAGCTGGCCGTCGTGCAGGCGGATGTGTACCAGGCTTTTGTCGACCGAGCTGGCAACGGCAACACCGAGGCCGCCAACATCGTGCGGCCGTTGCGCGTCATCATGCCGCTCTACAACACCGAGATCCACTACATCGTGCGCGCCGATTCGGAGCTGAACTACCTGCACGACATCCGCAATGCCAAGATCAACGGCGGCCTGGTCGGCAGTGGTGCGGCGTCGATCACCCACACGCTGTACCGGATGATGTTCAACAGCACGATGCCCGAGGCGAATGCCAGCTTTATGAGCAATGAAGAAGCGCTGGTGAAGCTGATTTCTGACAAATCGGTCGATGTGGTGGTGGTGGCCGCCGGCCAGCCGGCACCGCTGATTGCCAACATGAAGCCGGAAGCGCAGAAGTTCATCAAGCTGCTGAAGTTCGACCCCAACCACCCGTCCAGCAAGGCTGCGTTGGTGACGTACACCCCGGCCACCGTGCTGGCCAGCAATTACCCCAATCTGCTGACCGACGACTTCACCACCATCTCGGTCGGGGCTTACTTGGTCACTTACGACTACAACTTGAAGGCCACGATCGACCACTTCACACGCTTGGGAAAATCGCTGTGCCAGAACTTTGCCAGGCTGCAAGCCGACGGCCATCCCAAGTGGCGTGATGTCTCGCTGACACTGCCCGAACTGGGGGTCGGCTGGACTTATTACCCACCCACCACCCGCGAGATTCGCAATTGCGTGGTCAAGAAGAAGCCGCAGCCCAAGCTGTGTTCAACCGAAGAGCGGCTGTTGGGCCTGTGCAGTTGAGCTCACCGAGTCGAGTGTTTAGGGCGATGAAAAGCTGAACACGCCCCGGCCGCTGGCTTTTGCCGCATACATCGCCTTGTCCGCCTTGGTCATCATCTCCAGACGCGTCATACCGTCTTCTGGTGAGCGGCTGATGCCGATGCTGGCCCCGACCTGCAATACCGCACCCGACCACGCCAGCGGCAGACTGATGCCGTCGATCAGCTTCTGCGCAATCGCCATCACATTGGGCCGGGAGGTGGCGGCTCCGAGCAGCACGACAAACTCATCGCCGCCCAAGCGGGCCACGGTGTCGCCCTCGCGTACCAGCGCCAGTAGGCGCCCGGCCAGCACCACCAGCAGCGCGTCGCCAGCGTCGTGGCCGAAGCGGTCGTTGATGGCCTTGAAGCGGTCCAGGTCGATGAACAGCAGGCAGACACTGCCTCCATAGCGCTGCGAGTGGACACAGGCTTCGTCGAGTTTGCCCTCGAACAGGCGGCGGTTCGGCAAGCCGGTCAGCGTGTCGTGGCGAGCCAAATGCGCCAGCTCGGCTTGGCTTTTCTTCAGTTCGGCTAATTGTTCGGTCAACTGGCCCTGCAATTGTTGAAAACTGCGTGCCAGGCTGCCAATTTCGTCCCGGCGCTGCAGTGGCAAGCGGCCGGGCACTTGGCCGTTGGCAAAGCGCTGCGCCGCGTCGGTGACGGCGTTGATCGGACGCGTCACCGCACGGGCCAGCACGATGGCCAGCGCCAGGCAGAGGAGGCTCAGCGCCACCACGATCTGCAAAATTTGCTGGCCGGAGCGCTGCGCTTGCGCCAGTACCAAGGCGCGCGGTTGACCCAGGCCGAGGATCAAGCGTCTGCCGCTCGGGCCGGCCGCAGTGGCTTCTTCGGTGAAGGCCAGCACCAGGGGCTGTTTGGCATAGTCGCCGCTCGCAGCCTCGAAAACCACCTGGCTTTGGCGGCCAGCGACCACCTCGGCCGTCGGCGCAAATTCATCTTGCACCAGCATTCGGCGGCCGATGTCAAAACCGAAGGTACGCCGTGCATCCGGGTGGATCAGGATGTCGCCGGCATCGTTGGACAGGAACAAGCGAAAGGTTTCGGGCAGGTCGGCGGCCAGCAGCGTGAACAAGCCGTTGAGGTCGACATTGACCACCACCACGCCGACGGCCTTGCCGCTGGCGGCTATCACCGGCGTCGCCAGCTGCAGCGTGGGTAGGTTCTGCCCGGCATTGGCCGTGTTTTCGTGATTGATGCTGATCGGCGACAAGTAGGCGGCACCGGCCGGCAGTTGCAGCGTTTCCACCACGTAGGAGAAATGACCTTTCTCTTGCAAAGCGTCACCGCTGACCTGCAGCAGCGCGGCCCCCTGCCGGTCGATGCGCACGCGCTCCAGACCGAAGTCTGCGGCGGCGATCAAGCGCAGCTGCAAATAGGCCGGGTTGGCCGCCACCATGCGGCTGAACAAAGTGGCCAATTGCTGCTGCGCGTCGCTTGTGCTGGCGCTTGAGCCTGCACTTGAACTTGAACTTGAGCTTGAACTTGAACTTGAGCGCCCGGCGGCGGTCGTGGGCGCGCGCAGCGCCTCCAGCGTCACCGGGTGGCTGGCCAGCACTAGCAGGTTGCGCGCAATTTCTTCGCGTGTGCCGGTGATGCGGCGGGCCAGCACGCGGGTGGAGGTCAGCAACTCTTTCTTGGCCGCCGTGATCAGCAAGTCGCGGCTGGCCTGGTGGGCATAAAACCCGGTCAAGCCCGCGCTCAGCACGCCGAGCGAGGACAACAACAGGCCCAACTTGACGGCAATGCCTATCTTCATGCGGCAAGCACCCGGCTGGCGCGGTCGCCCGCTGCAATGCGCCGCCACAGCAGGTTGCGGCGTACCTCACTTTCTACTGGTTGCAGCCAGACCAGACGGTCATCGGCGCGGTAGTCGGGCGAGCCGGAGGTGGTGCTGCCCAAGCCCTGGCGCGTGGCCAGCAGTCGACCCGGCTCGGTGCCCAGCACATGGTTGATCCAGGCATGGGCCAAGCCGGGGTTGCGTGCCGCTTTGGTCACGGCCCAGCAATCCAGCCAAGCCAGCGCACCTTCTTTGGGCAAGGCATAGCCAGCGTCGATGCCGGCAGCGCGCAGCAATTGCAGTTGCTGGCGGCCGAAGTTGGCAAACATCAGCGCCGCCTTGCGCGCCTTGAACAGCGCCACCGACTCCTCCGGCTGGGTGTAGAAACCGCCCACATTGCGGCGCAGGGCGATCAGTGCGTCGACCGTCGCCGGCCAAGTGCGGTCTGCCAACTGAAACGGCGCGGCCAGTCCTAGCCGTTGGGCGGCGAGCGAAAAATTGTGCGTGCCGCCGTCGTAGGCGATCACCTTGCCGCGCCAGCGGCTGTCCCACAGCGCCGCGATGGAGTCCGGCCCCTGCGGCAGTTGTGGCATTTGCTGGCGGTCGTACAGCAAGCCCATTTCGGCGTAGGCGTAGGGCAGGGCGTAGATCTGCTCGGCTTTCTTCAGTCCAGGAATAGCGCCCAGCTGTGCGAACCTGGGCAATAGCTGGCGCGTGTTCGGTATCGCCGTCAGCGGAATCGGGGCGGCCCAACCGTGCTCGATGTAGCGCTGCAGTTCGGCCGTGTTGACAGCGAAAGCATCGAAGTCCGCGCCCTGCGTCAGGCTCAGCTTGCGCCACAGATCTTCGTCGGAGGCGATGTAAGTCACTTCGACCTTGGCCTTATGGCTTTGCTCGAAGGACTTCACGACGTCCGTGTCCGCATAGCCCGGCCACGCCAGCACCCGCAGGGTGGCCGAGGGCGCGGCACACACCCGTGTCGAAATCAAGGCCGCCGAAGTCAGGCAAAAAATACGTCGGGTGGGTAACCTGAGCATGACGAATTTGCCGGTTGATGAGTTGAGTCGCGTTGGGTTGAACAACGCTGAACAGCCTTGTTCAGCGCGTTATTGCATGGGCGCACCGGTGCGCTGGTACGCAGCCTACCTCATCAACCGATCGGCTTTGCTGACGCGCTGTGCTGCCAGCCGCCCGGAGCTCAAGCGCTTCAAGCCCTCCAGGGCCAGCAAGACCAGCCCGCCCAAGCCCACGGCGGCGGCCAGCCAAATGGGGCTGGGCAGCGCAAAGCGGAAAATATCTCGCAGCGCCGGGATCCACAGCGCTGCCGCGAGCAAGCCGGCCGTGGCGGCCAACACCCGCCAAAGCACCGGGTTGGGGCGCATCCAACCGGCCAGCAGCCTGCCGTGCAGCGAGCGGTTGGCTAGAATCAGCGCCACATTGCAGCTGACCAGGGCGACAAAGGCCAGCGCCCGCGCAGCTTCAGCCGGCAGCTGTTGCTGTTGCAACAGCAGCGCGAAAAAGCCGCTCACGGCCAGCAAGATCAGCAGGCCCTGCAGCACGCTCCAAAGGATCAGCCCGGTGGAAAACAGCGGCGCGGCCGGGTTGCGTGGCGGGCGCTGCATCACGTCGGCCTCTTCGCCCTCGGCCTCGAAGACGATGGAGCAGACCGGGTCGATCAGCAGCTCCAGAAAGGCGATGTGCACCGGTGCCAGCACCAGCGGCCAGCCCAACAGCAGCGGCAGCAGCGACAAGCCGGCGATTGGCACGTGAACCGCCAGCACAAAGGCCATCGCCTTGTGCAGATTGTCGAAAATGCGCCGCCCTAGCCGCACCGCCGCCACGATGGCGTCGAAGCGGTCGTCCAGCAACACCAGGCTGGCGGCCTCGCGCGCCACATCAGTGCCGCGCCCGCCCATCGCAATGCCGATGTGGGCAGCCTTCAGCGACGGTGCATCGTTGACGCCATCGCCGGTCATCGCCACCACTTCGCCCTGCGCCTTCAGCGCCTCGACGATCAGCAGCTTTTGCTGCGGTTTGATGCGGGCAAATACCTCGCTGCTCTGTACGCATTGCTGCAGCTCGGCCGCGCTCATCGCCGCTATTTGCGCGCCGGTCACCACGGCGGCGGTACGGCCCAAACCGGCTTGGCTGGCAATCGCGCTGGCGGTGGCCGGGTGGTCGCCGGTGATCATCAGCACCCGCAGGCCGGCGGCCCGGCACTGCGCAATCGCGGCCGGCACCTCGGGGCGCAGCGGGTCGGCAAAGGCCAGCAGGCCCAGAAAAGTGAAGCCGAAGCCGGCCGGCTGGGCGGGCCAGGCCGTCCCCACCCATTCGGCCCGCGCCACCGCCAGCACCCGCAAGCCGCGCGCCGCCATGGCCAGGGTGTGCTCGGCCAGCGCCCGCACGGCCGCGTCGGGCAGGCCACACAGCGCGGCCACCGCTTCCGACGCGCCCTTGATGGCGACGCAATGGCCGGCGTCGCTTGTCACGCCCTGGCCGCGCCGTTGCCAGACATGGGTCATCGCGGGCAGGTCGGCGCTCAAAGCATATTCGTGCACCAGCGTCCAGTCCGGGTGCAGTGCTGCAGCGGGCAAATGCGCTTGGCCCAGCGTGGTCAGTGCCCGCTCCATCGGGTCGAACGGCTGGCGCTCGCTGGCCAGCACGGCAAATTCCAACAGCTCGGCAAAATCGGCGGGCGCGGGCTGCTCATTCGGCGACCAGGTTTGCAGTTGCGGTTGCTGTTGTGGTGCCGGTGACAGCAACGGAGCCGGCCGCAGCCGGGCCAGCTCCGCCACCGCCATCTGGTTGGCCGTCAGCGTGCCGGTCTTGTCGCTGCACAAGACCGTCGCCGAGCCCAGCGTTTCAATCGTGGCGGCGCGCCGGGTCAGCACCCGCTGGCGCGACAAACGCCAAGCACCCATCGCCATGAAGACGGTCAGGATCAGCAAAAACTCCTGCGGCAGCATCGACATCGCCAGCGTGATGCCGGCCAGCAGGCCCGCCAACCAATCACCCCGGCTGAAGCCATACAGCAGCACCACGACAGCGCTCAAGCTCAGCCCCAGCACCGAGAAAATCCGCACCAGACGGCGCGTCTGCTGGTGCAGCGGTGTGGGCGGCGGCTTGATCTCGGCCAGCGATTTGCCGATGCGGCCGATCTCGCTGCGTGGGCCGGTGGCCGTCACCCGCGCCAAGCCCTGGCCGCCCACCACCATCGTCCCGGCGAACACCTGATGTGTCTCGGTCGTGAGCTCACCGGTTTGGACCTGCTTGGCCGCCGGCATCGATTCACCGCTGAGCAGCGATTCGTCCAGCGCCAGGTCGTTGGCCTCCAGCAGCCGCCCATCGGCCGCCACCCGGCAGCCCTCGTCCAGCAGCAAGAGATCACCGACGACGACCGCCGTGCCGGCAATGCGCAGCGGCTGCCCGTCCCGCAGCACCAGCGCGCGCGGGCTGGTGAGGTCGCGCAGCGCTTCCAGCACATGCTCGGTGCGCTGCTCTTGGCTGACGCTGATCAGCACCGTGACCACCACAAAGGCCAGCAGCATCAGCGCTTCGCCCCGGTCCCCCAGCAGCAAATAGATGGTGCCGGCCGCCAGCAGCAGTTGCAGCATCGGCTCGCGCGCCAGCTCCGCCAACATGTGCCAGAGCGTGCGCCGCTGCGGCGGACTCAACTCATTCGGGCCGTCCTGCGCCAAGCGCTGCGCCGCTTGTTCGCTCGTCAGGCCCACTGCAATCTGCGCCACGTGCTTGTCGTTCATGCGGCGGATTGTGAAGTTAGGCAGGGCGCATGCCTTGATCCAAAGCAAGGCAAGTGGTGTTCTGTCACTCGTAGGGCGGGTCTTGACCCGCGTGTGTTTGGCGGCGGCACTGGTGTCGCGCGCGGTCCTCCCCAAGGCCATTTAAGAAAGCCCTAAGACCCCACCAGCAAGATGGGTGTCAACAAGGAGGACTTGCCATGAAGATCAAAAAACGAGTTTGGCCGCTGTTGTTGCTGGGCTGCCTCAGCTTGCAAGCCGCTCAGGCGGCCAGCCCGGCCGAGCTGTTGGCGGCCTACAGCGCCAGTGCCGGGGCAACTGCTGACGCGACGCGCGGCCAGCGGTTGTTCGTCACACGCCAGGGCGGTGAATGGAGTTGTGCCTCCTGCCACCAAGAATCGCCCGTCGCGCCCGGCCGTCATGCCAGCACCGGCAAGGCCATCGATGCGCTGGCACCCGGCTTCAATCCGAAGCGCTTTACCGACCCGGCGAAGGCGGAGAAATGGTTCCGTCGCAACTGCAAAGACGTGTTGTCCCGCGAATGCACGGCCGCCGAGAAGGCCGACGTGCTGAGCTGGTTGATTTCCTTGAAACCATGAGGCCCGCTATGAAGTTACTGCTTGCTCTCGGACCACTGAGTCTCACCGGCCTGAGCTTGGCGGACGGTGATCGTTCCCGCCCGGTGGTGCCACTGCTGCCGGTCTATCAGCAGGAATGTGCGGCCTGCCATCTGGCTTATCCACCGGGCATGTTGCCGGCCGCGTCTTGGCAGCGCATCACGGCCAACCTGCCCAAGCATTACGGCACTGACGCCTCGCTGGACCCGGCCACCGTCAGCGAACTGAACCGCTGGTTAGTGGCCAATGCCGGCACCTACAAGCGCGTGCGCGAAGTGCCGCCCGACGACCGCATCACCCGCTCGGCCTGGTTTGTGCGCAAGCACGACGAAGTGCCCGCCGCCGCCTGGAAACGGGCCTCGGTGAAGAGCGCTGCCAACTGCGCCGCCTGCCATGGCGGTGCCGAAAAAGGAGATTTCAGTGAACATCTTGTCCGCATCCCCCGCTGAGTTGAGCCCGGAGGCACCGATAACGTTGGCGAGCGCTCCACCGAGCACCGCCCCTGGTTCGCGCAGGATCATCGACGCGCCGACGCGCATGCTGCACTGGCTGCTGGCCTTCAGCTTCACCGGTGCCTACCTGTCGGCCGAGAGCGAGCGCTGGCAATTGCTGCACTTCACCTTGGGCTACACCGTGCTGGGGCTGGTGCTGTTCCGCTTGATCTGGAGCCTGGTCGGCCCGCAGCGCAGCCGCTGGCGCGCCTGGAGCAGCAAGTTGATGGGTCTGCCGCGGCAGCTGTTGGCTTGGCCAGAGGGGCGCGGCAATCTGCTGGCCAGCTATGCCGGGCTGAACACGCTGGCCGTGGTGGCCGTGCTCGGTGCATCGCTGTTCGCCGCTGCCAGCGGCCTGACGTTGGAACAGGAATGGCTGGGTAATTGGGCCGGCGAGTGGGTGGAGGATGTGCACGGCGCGCTGGGTGACGTGGCGCTGGCTCTGGTGCTGGCGCATCTGGGGTTGATCGTCTTGGTCAGCTTGCTGCGCCGCCAAAACCAGGCACTGCCGATGATCACTGGCAAGACGCCCGGCCGTGGGCCGGACTTGGTCAAGCGCCCGCTGACACCGGTGGCCCTGCTGATCTTGGCCGCTGTGGCCGTCTTCTGGTATTGGCAATGGCAGGCTGCCCCGGCCGACCTCGGGCCGCTGGATCGGCCTGCAGTGGGATCACGCCAACACGACGATGACTGAGCTTCCGCATCCACCGCCGTACCATCACGCCCATGCGAATCCTCCTTGCTGAAGACGATGGCCTGCTCGGTGACGGCTTGCAGGCCGGTTTGCGCCAGCAGGGTTTCCAGGTCGATTGGGTGCGCGACGGGCAGGCGGCGGAACGCGAGTTGCGGGCCTTGCCGCAGGATCAATATGCGGCCGCCGTGCTCGACCTGGGCTTGCCGCTGAAGGACGGGCTGGCCGTGCTGGCCGACTTGCGGCGCAGCGGCATCAAGCTGCCGGTGCTGGTGCTGACCGCCCGCGACACGGTGGCGGACCGCATCCGTGGCCTCGACCTGGGGGCGGACGATTACGTCCTCAAGCCGGTCGATTTGTTCGAGCTGGGGGCCCGCTTGCGCGCGCTGGTGCGGCGTGCCAACGGGCAGACGCAGGAGCTGCTGTGCGCTCAGAACATCGCGCTGGACCCGGCTGCCCGCACGGTGACGCGGGACGGCGTGGCCGTCACGCTGTCCACCCGCGAGTTCGATCTGCTGCAGGTGCTGATGCTCAGCGCCGGCCGGGTGCTGTCGCGTGAGCAGTTGGAGCAGCAGCTCTACAGCTGGGGGCAGGAGGTCGACAGCAATGCCGTCGAGGTGCATGTCCACCACCTGCGCCGCAAGCTGGGCGCAGCGTTGATACAGACGGTGCGCGGCGTCGGCTATTGCCTGCTGCGGGACACCGCCCGATGAGGCTCAACCGAGGGTTGCCACAATCGCTGCAGGGGCGCTTGGTCGCACTGGTGCTGGCGCTGGTGCTGTGCGTCTGGGGTGCGATTGCCGCGACGATCTGGCTCGATGGCCGCCATGAACTGGATGAATTGCTGGACGCCCATCTGGCGCAAGCGGCCAGTCTGCTGGTGGCGCAGCAAGCTCGTCTGCCCCATGGCGGGGGTGAAGAAGAAGATGACGACGAAGCCGTTGACGCCCCGGAACTGCACCGTTACGCCACGCGGGTGGCTTTTCAGGTCTTTCACGAAGGGCGGTTGGGCTTGCATTCGACCAACGCCCCGCGCACGCCGATGGTGGCGTTGGACAAAGGGTTTCGCAGCGGCTTCAAGACGGTCAGCTTGGACGGCTTGAGCTGGCGCGTCTTTGCTGCCCACGGAGCCGAGCGGGATGTGCAGGTTTATGTGGGTGAACAGCAGCAATCGCGGGCGTCCATTTTGTGGGCCGTGTTGCGCGGCGCGCTGTGGCCGATGCTGCTGGCCCTGCCGTTGCTGGCGCTGGCCGTGTGGTGGGCGGTGTGGCGCGAGACCGGGCCGCTGCGCGAGCTGGGCCGCCGCTTGGCACAGCGCTCGCCGCAAGACTTGCAAGCGCTGAGCCTGGCGCGCACGCCGGCCGAGGTGAAGCCGATGTTGGCCGCGCTGAACCAGCTGTTCGAGCGCATGACCGAGCGGCTGACGGCCGAGCGCCGCTTTACTGCCGACGCCGCCCACGAGTTGCGCACGCCGCTGGCCGCCATCCGCGCGCAGGCGCAGGTGGCGCTGGGCGAGCCGGACGCCGCCGCCCGCCGCCATGCGCTGCAAGCGACGCTGCAAGGCTGTGACCGCGCCACCCGCCTGGTCGAACAACTGCTGACGCTGGCGCGACTTGAAGCTGCGAATGCGCTGCCGAGCGCGCCGGTGGCGCTGCGCAGCCTGCTGCGCCGTGTGCTGGCCGAGCTGGCTCCGATGGCCCTGCAACAGCAGCAAGCGCTGGCGCTGGAGGATGGGGCGGGCATGGACGCCGAGGCGGCTTGCCTGGTGGCCGGGGACGAGACCCTGTTGGCCGTGCTGCTGCGCAACCTGGTGGACAACGCGCTGCGCTACAGCCCGGCCGGTGCGCGCATCCAGGTCAACTTGGAATGGCGCAAGGACCACGCTTGGCTGCAGGTGGCCGACAGCGGGCCGGGGCTGGCGGACGCCGACCTGGCGCGGCTGGGCGAGCGCTTTTTCAGGGTGCTGGGCTTAGCCCAAGCGGGCCGCAGCGGCAGCGGCCTCGGTTGGTCCATCGTCCGGCGCATCGCCGGTGTGCATCAGGCCCGCGTGCATGCGGGTCGCAGTGCGGCGCTGGGCGGGCTGGAGGTCAGCGTCGAGTTCCCGGCCCCGTAAGCCTGTCAGTCCGGCTCGTTGACGATCAACGGGTCTACCTTGAACGCTTTGCCGCTGCTGTCTTCGACCAAATGCAGGGTGAAGGCGAACTTGCCGGCCGTCGCGCAGCGGTCACGCACGCTGAGCTGGGTGGCGCTGATGACCCAGAGGTCGGGGAAGTCGGTCGTGCTTTCATTGAAGGTGATTGGCGCGTCCGGGTCGAAGCTGTAGCCGGGCGTCACCAACTCGAACTCGATCAGCGCATTGCGCGCGCTGACGCTGACGAATTCCGGGCTGCAAGTAGCGGTCGGTGGGTCGGTGGCGTCGCTGGCCGAGACGGTGAAGCTGAATACGGGCTTGTCGGTGGGAATCAAAGCGTGCTCCTTGGGGTGATTGAGGCTGGGGTGTTGTTCAGTTATTCACTTCAGTTCAGCGCTGTGCCTTTCCAGCAAGCGCTGCAGCTTCAGATAGTCCGGATGTCGAAAGGTCGAAGCGGCTACTTTTGCCGCAGCGGCCTGTGCGGCTTCAAACTCATTCAAATGGAGCTTGGCCTGACCCCACAGCGCCGTGGCGCGGAAGTTGCTCTTGCCGTCGCTGTCCGTTTGCAGTCGGGCCACCGCCGCTTGCCAATGCATGCGTGCCTGGGCTTGGGCTTGGGCTTGGGCTGCAGGCTGTCCGGCCAGCAAGTCGCCCAACATCAGCTCAACGCTGGCGATCAAGGTGGTTTGGTCGGGCTTGAAGACCTGGCCCTTGTCGGCCAGCACTTGCATTTCAGCCAGAAAGCGCTGGGCGGCGGGCTGCAGCTCGGCGTCGCTGCGGTAGGGCAGGCTGGCCAGCAGCAAGCGGGCGGGCAAATTGCAGTGCCAATCCAGCTTGTTGGCGTCGGTGGCCGTCAGCCGTGCAATGTCGGCCGTCAACTTTTGCAGAACAGGGCGCGGGTCGGGTGCATTTGTTGCGCCCGTCTGTTGCGCATCGGCTGTCTGGATGTCGATCAAGCCCAGCCGCAAGGCGCTGAACTGGCCCAGCCATTCCAGATTGCTGTTGTCACTGTCCACCAGTGCCTGCATCAGCGCCACCGCTTGCCGTGTGTTGGCCAGCGCCGCCGTCGTATCCCCCAGATAGAACTGCATGCGGCCGCTTTCGTAATAGGCATTGCCGATCAGATGTTGCACGCGGCGGTTGGTGGCGGCGTCCGGCATGCTGTTCAGCACCGCCAGCTTTTGCTGCTCGGCCGCCAGCGCTGCGGCGTAATGGCCCATGCTGCCGTGCGCCTTGGCCATCCAGCCCAGCGAGTTGGCCTGGTTGTAGCGCACTTCGGGGGCAGCCGCCTCCAGCCGTTGCCAGACGGCTTGCGCAGCTTGGTGGTAGGCCAAGGCGCTCGTGGGCTGCTGGTTGATCAGCAGCACGCCCAGGTTGGCGTTGGCGTAGCCCAGCTCTTTTTGCCATTCCAGTTGGGCCGGGTAGGCCTGCGCCAACTGCTTGGCCAGGGCCAGATAGCGTTCTAACTGCTGCATCGATTCCGGCAGTTGCCCGCGTTGCTTGGCCATATAGCCGACCCAGTAGACGCTTTGCGCATGATCGAACAAGCGCTGCCCGTCCTGCGGGGCGCGGGCCAGCAACTCGGCCGTGGTCTGGGCCGCTTGGCCAAACATCCGGCTCGCTTCATCGAGCTTGCCGCGCTTTTCGGCCACCTCGCCCATCAGGTGCAGCGCGCGGGCGCGCCGGCCCAGCGAGTCGGGGTCGAGCCGGCTGATCTGCTGCGCCGCGTAATAACTGAGCGCCTTCTCGCCCACCACGTCCAGCGCGTCGAGGCGGCCGACCGGCTCCAGCTTCTGGCGCAGGTCGACCAGCATGAATTCGATCAAGCCCTCCGCTTGCACGCGCTGCTCATGCGCTTCTTGCGCCTTCCACAGGGCCACGCTGATGCCGGTCAGCAGCGCCAACGAGGCCAAGCTGCCGGTCGCCACGCCGACCCGGTGGCGGCGCATGAACTTCTTGAAGCGGTAGCCGGCGCTGTCCGGTCTGGCCTTGATCGGCTCATGCGCCAGCCAGCGGCGCAGGTCGTCGGCCAGCGCGCTGGCGTTCGGGTAGCGCTCGGCCGGGGCCTTTTTGAGGGCGCAGGCGACGATGGTGTCGAGGTCGCCGCGCAGCTCGCGGGCGCGCTGGCTGTTGAGTTTGCCGCCCGCGCCACGCAATCGTTCGGACAAGCGGCGCGGCTCCACCTCCACCACGGTGCGCATGCGCTCCAGCGGGGTGGCGTCGGGCGCGGTCTCGGTGGTCGGGTGCTGGCCGCACAGCAGCAAATAGAGCAGCACGCCGAGGGCGTAGACATCGGTGGCGGTCGTCACGTCGCCGCCCTCGACCTGCTCGGGCGCGGCAAAGCGCGGGGTGAAGGCGCGGCCGGCCTGGCGGGTCAGCTCGGACGCTGCCGCGCTGGCCGCAGCGTTGGTTTCGGTCGGGCTGCTGTCGTCGAGCAACTTGGCAATGCCGAAGTCCAGCAGCTTGACCTCGCCGGCGGCCGTCACCAGGATGTTGGACGGCTTCAGGTCGCGGTGCAGGATCAAGCGGTTGTGCGCATGCGCCACCGCCGCCAGCACATCCAGGAACAAGCGCACGCTGGCGCGGGTGTCGAGGGTGTGGTCTTGGCAATAGCGGTCCAGCGGCAGGCCGTCCACATATTCCAGCACCAGATAGGGCTGGCCGCCCGCTTCAACGATGCCGGCATCCAGCAGCCGGGCGATGTGCGGATGGGCCAGCCGGGCCAGAATCTGCCCCTCGCGGGCAAAGCGCTGGGCCCCGCCCTGGCCGAGCAGGCCGGCGTTCAGGAACTTGATCGCGACTTGGCCTTCATAGCGCCCATCGGTGCGCCTGGCCAGCCACACCGTGCCCATGCCGCCCTGGCCGATCTGGCGTTCCAGCGTGTAGGTGCCCACCGTCTGCCCGGCCAGGTTGACCGGCTCGGGCGCAGCGTCCGGAATGTGCGGCAGCGCCGGGCTGGCCAAATAGTTGGCTTGTTCCATCGCGTCCTGGCGCGCCAGCAACTCCAGCAGGTCGTCGGCCAGTTCGGCATTGGCGGCCAGTTCGGTGCTGTCGCGCCCTTGGCTGCGCAACCGCAGCAGCCGGGCCGCCCGCTCCGCGACGGGCAGGTCGAGGAATTCATCCAGCAGCGGACTGAGCTGCAACCAGCGTGCCTTGTCGATAGACCGCATGCCGCTATTTCAGCGCCAGCGAGAGGAACAGCCGCGCTTTTTGCCAGTCGCGCTGCACGGTGCGTTCGGTCACGCCCAGGCTTTCGGCGATGTCCGCCTCCAGCAAGCCGCCGAAGTAGCGCATCTCCACCACCTGGGCCAGTCGTGGGTCCAGCTGCGCCAACTCGGCCAGCGCTTCATGCACCTGCATGATTTCGTTGTCCTGCTGCGGGGCCAGGTTGACCACGGCGGTGTTCAAGGTCACCTGCTGATGCTGGCCGCCATGCCGATCGGCTTGGCGCAGCCGTACCGCATCAATCACGATGTTGTGCATCACCTTGGCCGCATAGGCGAGGAACTGCTTGCGATCCTGGAAGGCCAGTCGGCCCGATTGCTGCATCTGCAGAAAGGACTCGTGCACCAGGCTGGTGGCATCCAGCAGCGTCATATCGCCCGACTTGCGCATCCGGCTGCGCGCCAGGCGCTGCAAGTCGGCGTACAGCAGCTGAACCACCTGGCCGGCAGCGTCGCTGTCGCCGGCGTCGGCAGCCCGCAGCAGGGTGGTGATCTCGCTCATGCAGTGGGATGTCGAATGGAATTTTGGGTGAATCGGAGTGAATGGGGCGAATCGATTCAAGGGGCCGGCGGCCGGCCTGCCAAGAAACCCGCCCGCGCTGCTTTGATCGGCCAAAGTGGGGACTCTAGCGGAAACCCCGAAATGAATTTCATCAAGCATGTCGGGTTTTGGGCGTGGATTTCGTTTTAGTAACAGATGAGCTTGAAGGCCGATGTCATTGGCCTTGGTGGAAGTGGCGCTGCATGTCCTAGACTGCGGGGCTGCAAACGGTGTGATCTCGATCAGGAGTTAATCCAAATGGCAATCCCAACGGCAACCCAAATGGCAGCCCAAA
>JBIIVZ010000011.1:0-17453 GCA_044339175.1 Roseateles sp. | reverse complement strand
ATGACTGCACGAGATCAATCGCTGGGCGAAGAGATCGCCAACGCCATCAGCCACGGGCTGGGTTTTTTGCTGGCCGTGGCTTCACTGCCGATTCTGAGTTACCAGGCAGCCCAGCAGGGCTCGACGCGCAATGTCGTGGCGGCCTGCGTGTTCTCGATCACGATGATGCTGCTTTATTTGGTCTCGACGCTGTATCACGCGGTACCCGAGGGACGCGCCAAGCTCTGGCTGAACCGCATGGATCACGCCGCCATTTATTTGTTCATTGCCGGCAGCTACACGCCGTTTGCCCTCGGCGTGCTGCATGGCGGTTGGGGCTGGATGCTGCTCGGGCTGGTCTGGACGATTGCGGCCTTCGGCGTCACCGCCAAGATGTTCAACCGGCTGCGCCACCCGCTCTGGTCGACCGGGCTTTATGTGGCGATGGGCTGGCTGGTCATCATTGCGCTGGGCCCGCTGGTCGGCCGCATGGCTCCGGCCGGCTTGGTGTGGTTGGTGGCCGGCGGCTTGGCCTACACGCTGGGGGCGGTGGTGTTCTTGCTTGACAGCCGCATCCGCTACGCCCATTTCGTCTGGCACCTGTTCGTGCTGACCGGCAGTGGTTGCCATTTTGCCGCCGCGCTCTGGTACGCCGCTTGACGGCAAGAGGGTAAGAACTTTTTACTGCGCGGCCGCCATGCGTCGTTGGTCGGATGCTCGTGATCCTCACGTACCCAAAGTACGTTCCGGTCCTTGCGCTCCTCCCGCCCAAGCCTGACAGCCGCTCGCTACAAAAGCTCTCACCCTCCCGCCGCTGGCCGGCCGGGCCTGCGCCCCGTGCGACCATGAGTTTCTTATCGTGAGAAAGAAAATTCATGGAACTCAGGCAACTCCGTTACTTCGTCCGCGCTGTCGAACTGGGCAGCATGGGCCGGGCGGCGGCGGAATTGGGCCTGGGCACCTCGGCGCTCAGCCAACAGATCAGCCGCTTGGAGAGCGAGCTCAGCGCCCGGCTGCTGCAGCGGACGACGACCGGCGTCATCCCCACCGAGGCGGGCGTGGCGTTCTGGCGCCAGGCGCAATTGGCGCTGCGCCATGTGGACGAAGCGGCCCGCTCGGCGCAGCAAGCGCGTTTGTCCGGCCACGTCAGCGTCGGTCTGGCACCGTCGACCGCCTCTGTGCTGGCGCTGCCCTTCATGGCCGCTTTGCGCAGCCGCTACCCCGACATCCGCCTGCATCTGGTCGAAAGCTTGTCCGGCAATCTCGCCGCGATGCTGAACGCCAGGCAGCTCGACTTGGCGGTGTTGTTTGAAACCGAGGCGGCCAAGCGCTGGAGCGTGACGCCGCTGCTCGACGAGCGCCTGTTCGTTGTCGGTGCGCCAGCGTTGGCCGGTATGCCGCGCGGCAAGCAGGTGCGGCTGCGTGAGTTGGGTGCGCTGCCGCTGATCATGCCCAGCGGTACCCATGGCTTGCGCGCCATCGTGGCGTCGGCCTTTGCCAGAGCCAAATGCCAGCCCAATATCGTGGCCGATATCGACGGCCTGGCCATTCTGATGGATGCCGTGCGCGCCGGGCTGGCCGCGACGATCCAACCCGGTGCGGCCACCTCGCGCCTGCCTGCCGATGCGGTCCGGCTGGTGCGGGTGGCCGATGCCGGTGTGCGGCGGCGCAATCAGCTGGCCAGTTTGTCCGACGACGAGCTGTCCCCCGCAGCGTTGGCCACGCGGGTGGTGCTGACGGACGTGGTGCGCGAGCTGGTGGCGGCGTCCCGCTGGATCGGCGCAAGTCTTCACGAATCCTGAACAGGCCTTGCCCGGCAGGCCGCTACCGGCAGCGCGCCACAGTCCCTAAAGTCCCTTCTCGATAAGGGAGAGAGCGATGGTGGACGTTTTGGTCATCGGCGGCGGCAACGCAGCACTGTGTGCCGCCCTGATGGCACGAGAGGCCGGGGCTTCGGTGCTGTTGTTGGAGTCGTCGCCGCGCGAGTGGCGGGGCGGCAACACGCAGCACACACGCAATCTGCGCTGCATGCACGACGCGCCTCAGGGCACGCTGGTAGGCGCTTACGGCGAGGAGGAATATTGGCGCGACCTGCTGCAAGTGACCGGCGGCCAGACCGACGAAGCACTGGCGCGACTGGTGATTCGCGCCTCGGCCACCTGCCGGCCCTGGATGGAAAAGCACGGCGTGCGCTTTCAGCCCTCGTTGTCGGGTGCCTTGCACACGGCGCGCACCAATGCGTTTTTCATGGGTGGCGGCAAGGCGCTGGTGAACGCCTACTACCGCAGCGCCGAGCGCCTGGGCGTGCAGATCCGCTACAACGCGCCGGTCGAGCGGCTGGAGTTGGACGAGTGCGGCCGCTTCATCGCGGCCTTCACCGGCACAGGGGCGCAGGCCGAGCGCATCGAGGCGCGCGCCTGCGTGCTGGCCGCTGGCGGCTTTGAATCGAATCGTGAGTGGCTGCGCGAAGCCTGGGGCCAGAACGCGGTGGGTGACTATCCGTCCGACAACTTCTTGATTCGAGGCACCCGCTTCAACACGGGGACCTTGCTCAAATTCATGCTGGATGTCGGGGCAGACAGCATCGGCGAGCCGACGCAAGCCCATATGGTCGCGATTGACGCCCGCGCGCCGCTGTATGACGGCGGCATCTGCACGCGCATCGATTGCGTGTCGCTGGGCGTTGTCGTCAACGCTGAGGCCAAGCGCTTTTACGATGAGGGCGAGGATTTTTGGCCCAAGCGCTATGCGATCTGGGGTCGCCTGGTGGCGCAGCAGCCGGGCCAAGTCGCTTATTCGATCATTGATTCGAAGGCGCTCGGGCGCTTCATGCCGCCGGTGTTTCCCGGCACCCAGGCCGATTCTCTGGAAGCGCTGGCCGGCAAACTCGGCCTTGACCCAGCGCAGTTCGTGCAGACGCTGCAGGCCTACAACAGCGCTTGCCGTGCCGGCCATTTTGACCACACCGCGCTGGACGATTGCCATACCGACGGCCTGGTGCCGGCCAAAACGCATTGGGCCCGGCCGCTCGACACCGCGCCGTTCTACGGCTACGCCTTGCGGCCCGGTGTCACCTTCACCTACCTGAGCCTGAAGGTCGACGCGGGCGCGGCGGTGCGTTTCGGCGGCCGCGCCAGCCCCAATCTGTTCGTTGCCGGCGAAATGATGGCGGGCAATGTGCTCGGCAAGGGCTATACCGCCGGTGTCGGCATGTCGATAGGCACGGCCTTTGGCCGCATCGCCGGCAGCCAAGCCGCCGCCGCATCCCGCGCACCCGCCGCCGTACTGAAACAGGAATCCAGCCATGCAGCAGCTTGACGCTTTGGTACGCGAGGCGGTGGCACTCGGCACGCCGGCCAGCGGCTCTTCACGCGTGATCCCGATCAAGCGGTTGACGCCTGCCGAGGCTGAGGTTGACCGGGTCATGACGATCTGCAACTCCTGCCGCTACTGCGAGGGTTTTTGTGCCGTCTTCCCCGCCATGACCCGGCGCTTCGAGTTCGGCCAGGCAGACATCAATTACCTCGCCAACTTGTGCCACAACTGCGGTGCCTGCTTGCACGCCTGCCAATATGCCGCGCCGCATGAATTTGCCATCAACGTGCCGCAGGCGATGGCCAAGGTGCGCGTTGAAACCTACGTCAACTACGCGTGGCCGCCGGCTTTGGGTGTTCTCTACAAGCGCAATGGGCTGACCGTGGCGCTGGCTTTGGCGGCCGGGCTGGCGCTGTTCTTGATGCTGGCCGCGCTGTTGCAGGGTTCGCTGCTGCAAGCGCCTGCCGGGGGCAATTTCTATTCGGTCTTTCCGCACAACTTGATGGTCGGCCTGTTCGCGCCCATTTTCTTGTTTGCGGTGTTGGCGCTGAGCTTGGGTGTGCGCCGCTTCTGGCGCGACGTGACGCCGGGGTCGGCCTCCGCCGCTGCCATCGGCGATGCGGCCGACAAGGCCTTGCGCCTTAAGTTCCTGGACGGCGGCCATGGCGACGGCTGCAATGAAGCCGACGATGCCTTCACGTTGGCGCGGCGGCGCTATCACCACGCCACTTTTTACGGTTTCATGCTCTGCTTTGCCGCCACCAGCGTGGCCACGCTGTATCACTACCTGTTCGGCTGGGAAGCACCTTACGGCTACGCCAGCCTGCCCAAGCTCTTCGGCATCAGCGGCGGCTTGGCGATGTTGATCGGCACCACCGGCTTGCTGCACCTGAACCTGCGCCGCCATCCGCAGCACGGCGATGCCGCTCAACAACCGATGGACCGTGGGTTCATCGCCCTGCTGTTTCTGACGGCCTCGACCGGTCTGGCCCTGATGCTGGCACGCGGCACGCCTGCGCTGACGCTGCTGCTGTGCGCGCATCTGGGGGTGGTGATGGCGCTCTTCGCCACCATGCCCTACGGCAAATTTGCACACGGCATTTTCAGAAGCGCTGCGCTGCTGAAATGGGCGATCGAAAAGCGCCAGCCGAACCCAATTCAAGCCGGTGCGGACTGAAGCCAGCGCCAATAAAAACGACAAATCTGACACTCGAAGGACTTCGATGAACAAGCGCTTGACTCTGAAGTTGGCTGCCAGCCTGACGCTGCTGCTCCCCATCACTTTCGTCCCGCTGCCGACGGCGGCACAGGACATCCCGAAGAAGACCATCAATCTGGTGGTCGGCTTTGCGGCGGGCGGTGCCGCCGATGCCGCCGCTCGGGTCATCGCGAAGAAGCTGCAGGAGAACATGGGGCAGATCGTGGTGGTCGACAACCGCGCCGGCGCGGGCGGCAACATCGCCCACCAGTTCGTCGCCAAAGCGGAGCCGGACGGCGCGACCATCCTGCTCGGCTCGATCGGCCCGTTGACGATTGCGCCTCATCTGATGAAGTTGGCCTACAACCCGCTGAAAGACCTGGCACCGTTGACGATGGGCGTGGCCTTTCCGAACGTGCTGGTCGTGCATCAGGGCGTTGGTGTGAAGACCTTGTCCGAATACATCACGAAGGCCAAGGCCCATCCCGGAACGATGGACTACGCCTCGACCGGTGCCGGCTCTGCCTCGCATCTGGCCGGTGAACTGCTCAATCAGCGTGCGGGCATCGAGGCGGTTCACATTCCTTACAAAGGCGGTGCACCGGCCTTGCAAGACATGCTGGGCGGCCGTGTGGCTTCATATTTTGCAGCCCCGCCCACGGCAGCGCCTCACATCGAGTCTGGCAAGCTGGTCCCGATTGCCACCACCGGGCTGACCCGCTCGGCCTCCATGCCCAATGTGCCAACCGTGGCGGAGTCAGGCTACCCAGGCTTCAATGCGACCAACTGGTACGCCTTTGTGGCACCGGGCAAAACGCCGACAGCCGTGCTGGATCGCTGGAACCGGGAACTCGTCAAGGTCTTGAACGCGCCGGATGTGAAGCTCGAACTGGACAAACTTGGCATGAGCCCGGCACCCTGCTCGCGCGAAGACCTGGGCAAGTTCATCGCCATTGAGTTCAAGACCTGGGGCGAGCTGGTCAGGGCACGCAAGATCAAATCGGATTGAGTTGCAGGCAGACCCATTGCCTGCCTTGCCCTGACCCGGCTCGCACCGGCCGGCGTCTTACTTGGCGTCCAGCGCTTCCCAGCGCTCCATCAACAGCAGTAACTGCGCGTCGATCTCGGCGGCGCGTTCAGTCACTTCAGCGATGCGGGCTGCGCCCTTGGCATAGAGGTCCACGCCGTTCAGCAGCGCATTCAGCTGCACTTGCTCGGCTTCCAGCCCGGCCACCTTGGTCGGCAATTCGTCCAGCTCGCGCTGCTCCTTGTAGCTGAGCTTGCGGGCTTTGACGGGCGCTGCGGCCGGGGCCGCCACCGGAGCCGCCACCGCTACCACCGCTGCGACGGCCAGCGCGGCAGGTGCCTGCTTGGCCTTCAAGGCTGCAGCACGTTTGGACTGGATCAACCAGTCCTGCACGCCGCCCTCGTACTCGCGCCAGCTGCCGTCGCCTTCGCTGACGATGGTGCTGGTGACGACGTTGTCCAGGAAGCGCCGGTCATGGCTGACCAGGAAGACGGTGCCGTCGTAGTCGGCCAGCAGCTCTTCCAGCAGTTCCAGCGTTTCGATGTCGAGGTCGTTGGTCGGCTCGTCCAGCACCAGCACATTGGCCGGCCGGGCGAACAGCCGCGCCAGCAGCAAGCGGTTGCGCTCGCCGCCGGACAGGCTCTTGACCGGCGAGTTGGCGCGTGCCGGCGAGAACAGGAAGTCGCTCAGATAGCTCTTCACATGCTTGCGCTGGTTGCCAATCTCGATCCACTCCGAACCGGGGCTGATGGTGTCGGCCAGCGTGGCCTCCATGTCCAGCGCGTCGCGCATCTGGTCGAAGTAGGCGACGTTGATCTTGGAGCCCATGCGCACTTCGCCGCTGTCGGGTGCCAACTGACCCAGGATCATCTTCAGCAGCGTCGTCTTGCCCGCGCCGTTCGGGCCGACCAAGCCGACCTTGTCGCCGCGCAGAATCGTCGCGGTGAAATCACGCACGATGGTCTTGCCGCTGTAGCTCTTGTTGACGTTTTCCAGCTCGGCCACGATCTTGCCGCTGGCCCCGCCGGTGTCGATGTCCAGCTTGACCTTGCCCTGCACGTCGCGGCGCGAGGCATGGGCCGAGCGCATCACCGTCAGCCGTTGAATGCGCGCGACGCTGCGCGTCCGGCGGGCTTCGACGCCCTTGCGAATCCAGATTTCTTCTTGCGCCAGGATCTTGTCGAAGCGGGCGTTGTAGAGCGCCTCGTTTTCCAGCTCGTAGATCTTGGCGGCGGTGAAGGCGGCGAAGTTGCCGGGGTAGTTGCGCAACTGCCCACGGTCAAGCTCGACGATGCGATTGGCCACATTGTCCAGAAAGGTCCGGTCATGGGTGATCAGCAGCAGCGAGCCCTTGAAATTGTTGAGCAACTCTTCCAGCCAGGTGATCGCGTCCAGGTCCAGGTGGTTGGTCGGCTCGTCGAGCAGCAACACGTCCGGTTGCGCCACCAAGGCGCGGCCCAGCGCCACACGCTTTTTCAAGCCGCCGGAGAGCGAGCCCACCAGGCGTGAGCCGTCCAGCCCCAAGCGCTGCAGGGTTTCGTCAACCCGCTGCTCCCAGTTCCAGGCACCGATATGCTCGATGCGCTCTTGCACCCAGGCCAGATCGTCGTTTTCGTCGTGAATCTCATAGCGCTCACGCAAGGCTCTGGCTTCTGCCACGCCCTCGCTGATGACGTCGAAGATGGTGGCCTCGGCCCTCAGTTCGGGCTCTTGCGGCACGTAAACGCTGGTCAGGCCCTGCTGCAATTGCAGCAGGCCGTCGTCGAGCTTTTCCATTTGCGCGAGGATTTTCAACAGCGACGATTTGCCGGTGCCGTTGCGGCCGATAAGGCCAACACGCTCACCCGTTTCGAGCGAGAAGGAAGCGCCATCCAGCAGGGCCACGTGGCCGAAAGCGAGATGGGCGTTTGAGATTGATAGGACTGCCATCCCGCGATTGTCGTTGACGCGCTGAAAGCCGGTGTGACAGGGCTGCGCAGCAAGCCCGTCGGGTCGGTAAAAAGGCGCAACTTCTTGGCAGGCGACAGGGCTGGCGTGGCGCCAGCGCTATGCTGCCTCCACCTGAACGTTGATCGCTGCCATGAACGCCATATTTCTCCGTCTTCCGCTGCTGTTGTTGCTGCAGCCCGTCGTGGCGGCACAAGCGGCCACTGAGCCCGCTGCCGAGTTGCAGCGCTGCAGCGCCGTGACTGCGCGCGATGCTCGGCTGGCCTGCTACGACAGCTTGGCGGCCCAATTTGCCGTCCCCACAGCTGCGGCCAAGTCAAGCGATCAGCCCCGCAGCGTGCGTGCGGCGGTGGCCGCCCCGGTAGTTGCCCCGGTAGGCAACTTTGGCCTGGAAGTGCAGGCGCTGAAGAACGAGCCCGAGGCGCTAGCGAGCCAGATCGACGGTCTGTTCGACGGCTGGGGGCCGAACCGGGCCATCACCTTGACGAACGGCCAGGTTTGGCAAATCAACGACGGCAGTTCGGCCGTGCTCTATCTGAAGAGCCCCCAGGTCAAGATTCGGCGCGGCATTCTGGGCACGTTCGTGCTGGAACTTGACGGCACGAATGAGACCGCCAAGGTACGCCGCTTGCGCTGAGGTGCTGAGAACCTCTTACCGCGCAGCCGCCGTGCGTCGCTGACCCGGTGCTCGGCATCCTCACGTACCTGGCTTACGTTCCGGTTCCTGTGCTCCGTCCGCCAGGGCCGGAGGCCCTGTCCTTTGCCAGGCACAAAGCGCACTCAGGCCGTTTTGTGTCCGGGCTTCTGGAGCCTGCGCGGCAGCAGTGGGGTGACATCAACCAAACAGCCTTCACGAATGCCGGGGCGATTCACTTGTCGGGCGGGTATCTCAGAAGCTCTATCTGGCAGACGGCGTAGGGGCTTAGCTTGTCAGCCACCCGGATCCAACCTAGCATCAGGTCGTGCATCTTTCTTTCCTCACTTTCTGCCGTGCAGTAGCTGCTTTGCCTCTTGTGGCCGACGCAGTGACCTTGACGCGCCAGGTGACGGTGGCGGAAGTGCCGCACCAGCCGGTTGCACATTCCTAAGCCCGGCGATCCCACTCTTACTTTTCAGCGCAATCCATCTATCGCCGGGCCCAAGCCCCGCGCGGTAGTGGCCGCCCGCTTTCAGCGGGTACGGCCGTAGATATTGGAGTGCTGAACATGTTTGCAGCCCTGAATGGAGAGCGCACGCTCACCAAGTTGGACTTCGCCCGCTTGCACTTGAGCAGCGGCCAGTTACCCACCGAGCTGAAGAACAGCTTTGAATTCCCCAACCTGGTCGCATCGCGAGACATACCAGCGGACTTCGTCACCATGTGTTCTCAAGTGGAGATCGTGGACCAGATTTCGCGCCGCCAGCAAAAACTCACGATTTGCTACCCCGACGATGCCGAGCCCACCCTGGGCTTCATCTCGGTGCTCTCACCCGTAGGCGCCAGTCTGCTTGGCTTGAGCGTTGGCGCAATCGCCCACTGGTACACGCCCAGAGGTGAACTCTGCACAGCAGAGATCACAGCCCTGCTGTTCCAGCCGGAAGCCAGCGGCGACTACACGACCTGAGCAGCGACGCACCCGCCTGCCTGCCCTTTCACCTCCAGCGCTTCGCGCCCGAGGTCAGCCACTGCACGCCCAGGAACTCCCATGACCTACCAATCGATACTTGCCCTGACTGATTTTTCCACCTCGGCCGAGCGCGCACTCGACCGTGCTGCGCTGCTGGCCGCAAGGCACCGATCAAGCTTGCGCATCATGTACGCAGACGAAGTCCCGATCCTGCGGTTCTCGGACCCTTTCGCTCGCCTGCAGCAACGGGCGAGGCAGTTGGCTCGGCGCCATGGCATCGTTGCCGAAGCGCTGGCTCACAGCGGCGACATGGTCGATGCCATCGTGCAGCATGCTGCCCATACGGACTTGCTTGTGCTCGATCATCGGCAGCATCGCCCATGGCATGCCTTCTGGCTCGGCACAACGCTTGATCAACTGGTGCGGCGGTCCCCGTGCCCGGTGCTCGTTGTCAAGCAAGCGCCATCAGGGCCGTACGCACGACTGTTGTTTGCGCTGGAAGCAGCGTCCGGCTCGAAAAAGCTGGTGCGCTACGGCGGCGACTTTGCCGGCGAAGCGGAGTTTGAGCTTTCCGGCGGCTTAAAGACTTTCAAGGAAGCTGGAACTCGCTCAGATTCGAATTCGGGCTCGGCGGAAACGATGGAGACTTACCGGCAAGCGGTTCTGCAAGACACACATGTCCGCTGCATTCGGTTTTCCGACTCCATGGGCCCACGAAAGAGCTGGGCATCATTGATTGATAGATGCTTTGAGCCTGCCTGCCGAATCGCGGTGCATGAGGAGGTCAAGTGTTCGGATTTGGTCATCGTTATCAAACCAAAAAACTCGGTGTTGGCCGACTTCCTGCGGGGCAGCATTGCCAGGCGAATCGTCAGCTTTGCCGTTTGCGACGTGCTTGTCGTCCGCCACGACCACAAGACGCCTTCAGGTACTGCGGCAAGGCGTCGAATGCAATCTCTGCTCAATGAGGAGGCCGGTCAGTTGCAACACACCTGAGGCGTGAGCTTGGCCGGATGCCTGGCGACCGCGCGCTACAAACGCTCTCACCCTCTGAGTCCCGTGACTTGGCCGCCCTGACACCCGCGTTCTGCTGTTCGTCGCAATCGACTGACGCAAAGCAAGCGACGCCGTAGGCTTGAGGCTTAAATTTTTGGAAACAGGGAGAGCCGTATGTCTGACAGTCTCGAATTGGAAAAATTGGCCGATTTACATCAACGCGGCGTCTTGTCCGAGGCCGAGTTTGCCAGCGCCAAGGCCAGATTATTGAATTCGCCCGCACGCAGCAGCCCCGAAGGCAGCGCCGACGCGCCACTGGCAGCGGCTCTCAACGCGCTGCGCCGCAGCCGCGACGACCGCTGGCTCGGCGGCGTTTGCGGTGGCATCAGCCGCATCACCGGCCTAGCTTCCTGGATCTGGCGACTGCTGTTCACTTTCTTGATGCTGTTTGCGGGTACCGGCGTGCTGGTCTATTTGCTGATGTGGATTTTTGTGCCGGAAGAGTGAGCGAGCGCGCCGGTGCAGAGCCTGCACATGAAGCCGACATATGAAACGGGAAGAACGAGGTTGCGTTGTGGCAATTTGGACGCCGCCGAGATCCGAATAGACCCGCCCGTTTGGGGGGTATAGACCGCTTTCGTTGGCCGTCAATGTGTGGAACACTGCGCCAAAGCAGAGGGCGGGACTCGTTAGCAATGGGCATCGCGACCACCCAGGCAAGTCGGATAACGAAAGCAGACTCCATGAGCGATCTCAACGAACTGAATCAGGCGTCGCCGGTTCCAGCCTCGGTGGCTGTAGCTTTGCGCGCAGGCTTGGTGTCTCGGCGGCGCTTTGCGAGGGCCGGCGCGGCGGTTCCGGTCGTGCTGACCATGGTCAGCCTGCCGGTCCACGCTGCTCCTATTTGCATCAATCCCTCGGGCTTTATTTCTCAAAATACCTATGCGAGCCGGCATCCGGGCGGGGTTCCACCCCCTTGTGCGACGGTAGGTCCGACCGCCTGGGCCGCAGCGGCTGATAGCGTTTGGCCTGGCGGGAAGCCGACCAAAGATCTGAAATTCAAGGACGTTTTTGGAGGCACTTCAAGAACTAAATTGATCGACGTTGTGAAAACAGGCAGCAATTTTGACAAGTATTGCGTCGCTGCCTTTCTCAATGCGAGCAAGGGCAATGTCCCCAATTTTCCTCTGACCGTTTCGCAATCCAAAGGGCTTTGGACTGCGATCAAAGGCGGGGCAGCTCCCATGGGGTCGACCAAGCCCTCAATCCCAGTGACCAGTCCGGCTTGGGGCGAGTCGATGGCCGTGAGTTGGCTCAAAACCGTGATGCCTTGACGCCGGATTCGTGACTGGATCTGCGGAACGCACTTTTGCGATAGCGGCCGGCGTGGCGGTACGCCGCCTCGGTGATGAGGTGCTGGTGTACGTTGAAGCGAGCTTCGAAACCCATTTGGTGAGCTGGGCTTGCGGCCTGCTCGTCGAGACGCTGAATTCGGCCGACGCCCCTCTCACCAGCCTGCAACTCCAGCACCTGCTGTTCGCCGCCGAGCCTGTGGGCGAAGCAGATGGCGATGACAGCGCAGTCGACGGCGATGCCCTGCTTGCACCGCTGTTGACCCGGTTGCTGGGCCTTGGCGTGCTTGCCGCCCAGCCATGCTGAGACTGGCAAGTCTTTCCTCCGCTGAACTGGCCCTCCGGCTGAGTGGCGATGGACTCAGGCTGCGCACCGGCCCCCTGGTGTTCTGCATCCGCTCCAAGGTGGCCGATGTGGCGCGCGGCTTGGCGGCCTTGTACGGCGACCACGCCATCGTCGGCACCGAGGAATTTGCCGACTTTCACATCAGCGTCGACCGCGTGTCGGGCCTGCGCCGCTGGCTGCGCCCACAACTGGCCTTTCGGGTCGACGGCGAAAACTCCTTTGCACCGTTGCCGGGGGGGCAGGGTCTGCCGATGCTGGAATGGGGCATGAATTGGTGTGTTTCCGGGGCCTGCCATCAATATTTGATCCTGCATGCGGCGGTACTTGAGCGCAACGGCCGAGCGCTGGTGATGCCGGCACCGTCCGGTTCGGGCAAGAGCACGCTGTGCGCGGCGCTACTGTTTCGTGGCTGGCGGCTGCTGTCCGACGAGTTGGCGTTGATCGACCTCCAGACTGGGCAGTTGGTGCCCTTGCCCCGCGCGGTCAGCCTCAAGAATGCTTCTATCGAGGTGATGCGTCAGTTTGCTGGCCCGGCGCTGCAGTTTGCGTCCATCGTTCATGACACCAGCAAGGGCGTGGTGGGCCATTTCAAGCCGCCGCTGGAGGCGGTCCAGCGCGCCGACGAGCCTGCGCAGCCCGGCTGGGTGATTTTTCCGCGCTATGTGGCCGAAGCTCCAGCCGTGCTGGCCCCGCTGTCGCCGGGGCAATGCCTGATGCGCTTGATTGAAAACGCCTTCAACTACAACGTCCATCAGCGCGCCGGCTTCGAGGCGCTGGCGGACTTGGTGGCGGGCAGTTCTTGCCATGAATTCAGTTACAGCTCGCTGGACGAGGCCGTCGCCTTGTTTGAGCGCTTGGCCACCGCAGACCGTGTCGATCGGAGTTCGCAGTGACTGGCCTCGGCACCATCCCTGGCATTCGCGGGCCGCAGCCCGACCTCGCTTGCTGGGCTTTGCAGCATCCGGCGCTCCTGCCGGATCTGACCCTGCCGCAGTGGGAGCTGCTGATTCGCCAAGCGCGGCGGGCGGACGTGTTGGCCCGCATCGCGGCGCAACTGGACGGGCTCGGGCTGATCGAAGCGGTGCTGGCCGCGCCGCGCACTCACCTTCGCGCCGCCATGACGCTGGCGCAGGCTCAGCACCGCGAGGTCAAGCGGGAGGCGGGGCTGATCTGCGAGGCCCTGCGCGGCCTGGCTGTCCCGGTCGTCTTGCTGAAAGGTGCGGCCTATGTCGTGGCCGGCTTGCCTGCGGCGCAGGGTCGGCTGTTCTCGGACACCGACATCTTGGTGCCCAAAGCCGCGCTGGCCGACGTTGAAAGCCAGCTGATGCTGAACGGCTGGAGCGGCACCCATCTGGACCGTTACGACCAGCGCTATTACCGCGAGTGGATGCATGAGTTGCCGCCGATGGAGCACAGGCACCGCCACACGGTGCTGGATGTCCACCACAACATCCTGCCGTTGACGGTGCGGCGGCCACCCGACAGCGCCCGACTGATCAAGGCTGCGCGCCTGGTGCCCGGCATGGCGGGCGCGCGGGTGCTGGCACCGGCGGACATGGTGCTGCACAGCATGGCCCATCTGTTCCACAACGACGACTTGAGCCACGGCTTGCGCGACCTCTCCGATTTGGATCTGTTGCTGCAGCAGTTCAGCGCGCTGCCGGATTTTTGGCCCGAGCTGCTCGACCGCGCCGCCGAGCTGCATTTGCAGCGGCCCTTGCACTACGGCCTGTGGGCGCTGCAGCGCCTGTTTGATCTGCCGATTCCTGAGCCGGTGGCTGCCGTCAGCGCGCGCCACGGGCCGGCTTGGCCGGCCTCGCTGTGGATGGCGGCGCTGTGGCGGCGTGCGCTGCGCACCGACCACGCCAGCACCGCCTTGCCCTTGCACCGGCCGGCGCACTGGGCGCTTTATTTGCGAGCTCATTGGCTGCGCATGCCGCCGCTGATGCTGGCCCGGCACCTGAGCATCAAGGCCTGGATGCGTGTGACGGCAGTGCCGCTGAATGCGCCCGAATAGTCCGCCACCGCCCTTTCACCTCAAACCTGGGCCTTATGCTCTGACCCATGAATCGACCTAAACCCTTTTCGATGATCCGCGAGTTCCACCTCGCCGATTGGTTCACGCTGGCCAACGCTTTTGCCGGCATGGGCGCGCTGTTTTCGGTGATGACGTTTTTGCAGACCGGTGAGGTGATGCACATCTACTACGCCTGCGCGCTGATCCCGCTGGCCTTTGTGTTCGATGTGCTGGACGGCAATATTGCCCGCTGGCGCCAGCAGAGCTCCATCATGGGCCGCGAGCTGGATTCGCTGGCCGACATCATCTCCTTTGGCGTCGCCCCGGCCGCGATTGCTTACGCCTGCGGCATGCAAGGCCTGTACGACCGCATCGTGCTGGTGTTTTTCGTCGCTTGCGGCGTCTCCCGCTTGGCCCGCTTCAACGTCACGGCGGAAGCGCTCAGCGACGGCGGCCCCAAGGTCAAGTACTTCGAGGGCACGCCCATCCCCACCTCGCTGGTGTTGGTGCTGTTGCTTTGGATCGCCGCCGGCCAGGGCTCGATAGGCGAGCAGCTATGGCTGGGCAAGGTACAAATCGGCGGCTTTTTTCTGCACCCGCTGGTGCTGATCTACGCCATCTCCGGCTCGCTGATGGTCAGCCGCATCCGCGTGCCCAAGTTCTGACGCAAACGGCCGGGCTGAATATCCACCGCCAATCAGTCGCAAAGCAGCCGGACGGGCCCCGGCCCGAACGCGCCAAGCCTGAAATTGCCCGGCCCGCAGAGCCGAATGTGCTCGCCCGCGCTCAGCACCGCGTCCTCGGCCAAGCCGTCTTGCGTCAACCACAAGCGGCCCTGCAGCACGCGCAAGCTGCGTTGCTGATGGGCGCTCAAGCTCAGCAATTGCGCGGCGGCTGAGGCGGGCAGGTCCAGGGTGGCGCGCTGTGAACCCGGCAGCGCGGTGATTTCGGTTCTGAGTGCGGTATCCATGCCCTGAGCTTGATGGCGGCGCGCCCAAGCCGCCAGCCACAGCGTCGGGCCAAGCTGTACCGCACAGCGCTGCGGCACTCGCCATCTGTATGGCTTGATCTGGCGGGCTTCTGTATTGCTGCGGCTGCAACGGGGCAGTACAGAATGCGGCATGACAGTCGCCCTCCATCCCGCGCCGCTTTATTTGCAGATTGCCGAACGGCTGGCCCGCACGATACGGGCCGGCACCTTGAAGCGTGGCGAGCGCTTGCCTTCGGTGCGTGAGCTGGCGCGCCAGCAAACCGTGTCGCAATCGACGGTCGTGCAGGCCTACCGCTGGCTGGAGGATGCGCGCTTGATCGAGGCGCGGCCGCGCTCGGGCTATTTTGTGGCGGCCCGGCCGGCGCAGCTGCCCGAACCGCAGGCCTCGCGGCCGGGCCGGCAATCGCTGCTGGTGCAGCTTGATCAACTGGGCCAGCAGGTGTTGAGCCTGTCGGCCACGCCCGACATCATCTCGTTTGGTGCCGCCTGCCCGGGGCCTGAGTTTTTCGATCAGGAACGCATCCGCCGTTCGCTGAGCCGCGTTGTGCAGCGCCACCGTGAACTGCTCTGCAGCTATCCGCTCGGGCCCGGCCAGGAGGAAGTGCGCCGGGCGGTGGCCCGTTATGCGCTGGGCCTGGGCTGCGAGCTGCATGCCAGCGACGTGGTGATGACGAACAGCTGCATGGAGGCGATCACGCTGTGCCTGAAGGCGGTAACCCAAGCCGGTGACGTGGTGGCGCTGGAGTCGCCGACCTATTTCGGCTTCCTGGAGATTCTGCAAAGCTTGCATTTGCGGGCGCTGGAAATCCCCACCCATCCGCGCCACGGCATCTCGCTGGACGCGCTGCAACTGGCGCTGGAAACCCAGCCGATCAAGGCGCTGCTGGTGGTGCCGACCTTGTCCAACCCGATCGGCGCCTGCATGCCGCTGCTGGAGCGCAAGCGTCTGGCTCAGCTGGTATCTACCCATGACGTCGCGCTGATCGAGGATGTGATTTACAACGACCTGGCCGAGCAAGAAGACCGGCGGCGTGCCGTCAAGTCCTTTGACAAGACCGGCCACGTGATGATTTGCGGCGGCTTCAGCAAAACCGTGGCACCGGGCCTGCGCCTCGGTTGGGTAGAGGCCGGCCGCTGGGGGCCGCAGCTGCGCAAGATCAAGGCGGTGCAGTCCGGCGCGCAGACGCCGGTGCTGGAGCTGGCGCTGGCCGACCTGTTGAATCAGGCCGGCAATGGCGCGGCCCTGCGCCAGCTGCGTGCCACCGTGGCGATGCGGGTCGACCAGGCGCGCGGCTTGATCGCCGAAAGCTTTCCCAAGGGCACGCGCGTGACCGATCCGGCCGGCGGCTTCATCCTTTGGGTGGAGTTGCCGGAAGGGCTGGACTCACTGGCGCTGTTCGAGGCCTGTATGGCCGAGAACATCTGCATTGCGCCCGGCACCATGTTCAGCGCCAGCGCCCGGTTCCGCCATTGCGTCAGGCTCGGGGTGGGCGGGCGCTGGGGGGCCGAACATCCGCAGGCGCTGCGCCGCATCGGTGCCATCGCCCAGCAGATGTTGGTTGCCGCCCAGACCCGGCTGGCCGCTTAAGTTGGCGTTGGCGTCGGTGCTGCTTCCGGCTTGACCCGCAGCGCCCACAGCACACCGGCCACCAGCAGCGCGATGCCCAGCAGCGTCAGCGCTTGCGGCTGGCGGCCGCTCAGGGCAAAGGCATAGCCCAGCGCGGCCAGCGTTTCAAACACGATCAGCTGGCCGACCAGATGGGTGGGCAGGCGCTGGCTGGCCTCGTTCCAGCACAGCGTGCCCAGCCAGGAAGCGAACAGGCCCACGGCCAGCATCAGGCCCACAAAAGCCAACGGCCTGGGCCCCAGCGGCAGGTCAAAAGTCGCAGCCAGCGGTGGCAGGCCCAACTGGTGCAGGCCGGTCAGCAGGGCCAAGCCCAGCAGCGCCATCGGCAATGTCACCAAGCCCTGTGCGGTGGCCCAGACGCGCGGGCTGCGGTCGCCGTTGTCATTGCCGCTGTTGGCGCGCAACCAATCGGCATTGCGGATCGGATACCAGGTCCAGCAAGCGACGGCGGCCAGCGCCAGCAGCGCGCCCTCGGCATAGCGGCGCAGCTCGGCCGGGCTGCTGCCGCCCAAGGCCGCCAGCTCGACCTGGTTGACGCAGGCAATCCCGACGGCGATCAGCAGCAGCGACGGTGCCAAGCTGCGCCAGCGCAGCCGGCCTTCACTGGAGCGCTCAGAACGGCGCGCGCGGTGCGCGCGCCAGTTCGAGCTGATGGCGATCACCACCGGCAGCGTGCCGATGATGACGGTGGGCAGCGGCCCGCCGGCCCGCTGTATCGCGGCGGCCAGGCACAGGTAGTACAGGAAATTGCCGATGGCGCTGAGCTTGCAAGCCTCCAGCCAATCGCCGCGCCGCAGCTGGCGCAGCGAGCGGTAGTCGATCAAAGCCAACGGCAGGGCGATCAGCCCGAACGCCAAATAGCGCCCCACCACCAGCATCGCCGCCGGGTAGTCCGCCAGCAGCAGCGGTGCCACGAACACCAAACCCCACATCAAACCCGCGCCGAGCGCAAAAGAAATTCCAGTCCACATATTCAAGATGATGCCTGACTCATCTTGGACAAAAAAAGGCCGGACATCGCGAGCAATATCCGGCCTGATCACCTGCGCTG
>JBIIVZ010000188.1:0-5236 GCA_044339175.1 Roseateles sp. | reverse complement strand
CAACGAGATCAACAGCATCAGCGGTGAAAAAACACTGGCTCGCTTCGAACAGTACAAAGTGCTGGCGGACAGTCAGGTGATGCGTTCTGCCGACCAACTGCCGCCCAAAGCGATGACCACGCTCGACCTGCTGCGCGCGCCCTCGCCGCGCAACCAGGGCGAGCTGACGTGGCGGCTGGGCATGATCCTGGGTTGTTTCAATATGGTGCTGCTCGGGCTCGGTTTGGCCGCCACCAACCCGCGCCGAGCCAACAATTGGAACTTGCTGTTCGCACTGCTGGGCTTCGTCGTCTACTTCAACATGATCAATTTGAGCCAAGGCTGGGTCAACAACTCCCGCATGGGCATGGCCGAAGCGCTGGTCAGTTTGCACCTCAGCACCTTGGCGCTCGCGCTGGCGTTGCTTTGGCTGCGTGACCAAGGCAACCGCCTTTGCTGGCCCGGCCGCTCGGGCCAAATTGCCAGGCGTGCGGCCAAACATGCGGCTGCGGCTGCGGCCAAGCAAGCGGCAAGCGACAAACGCACGGAGGTTGCATGAGAACCGTTCGCCGCTTGCTTTATCGCGACATCATCGGCTCGGTGTTTTTCGTCGCCCTGTCTTTTTTGTCCTTGTTCTATTTCATCGATTTTGTCGATGAGCTGGACCGCATCAACCGCATTGGCGGCGGCGCGGCCCGTGCCGCACTGCTGGCCTTGATGGAGCTGCCCCAGCATTTCTACGAGTTATTTCCAATTGCGGTGCTGATCGGCAGCATCTTTTCACTCGCCCGCATGGCGCAATCCAGCGAATTCACCATTTTGCGGACCGGCGGCTTGGGTCCCGCCCGAGCCTTGTCATTGCTCGGAAGCTTGGCACTGGGTTTTGCGCTGCTGACTTTTGTTGTCGGAGATTTCGCCGCGCCCTACTTTGAGCGACAAACTGAAATCGTGCGGGCCAGCTTTGCTGGCAACTTGGCCCAGGGTCGCAACGGGGCCTGGCTAAAAGACCGCCAGATGACCGCCGCCGGCGAGCGCAACTACTCGGTCAACATCCGCCAAGCGAGTGCTTCGGGTGAACTCCAGGATGTGCGGATTTTCGAATTCAATGACCTCGGCGGCTTGGTATCACGCATCCAAGCCGGCCGGGCGCGTGTCGATGCCAATGGCCTTTGGCGACTCAGCGAGGTGGTGCAGACGGAATGGCTGGGCATGCCCAACGACCGCCCTGGTGCGGCAGCACAAGAACTGGTCCGCGAGACCCACCTAGCTGAACTGAACTGGGCCAGCTCACTGAACGCCGGCGTGATCGCAGCGGCTGTGCTGCCGGCGGGGTCGATGTCCACCTTTGAGCTCTTCCGCTACACCCAGCACCTGTCGGCACAAGAGCAGTCGGCCCAGGCGCACAACATCCAGTTCTGGCGCAAAGCCTTCTACCCGTTTGCGTGCTTTGTGATGTTGGCGCTCGCCCTGCCCTTTGCCTATTTGCACGGCCGCTCAGGAGGCATCAGCCTGAAGGTGTTCGGCGGCATCATGCTGGGCATCAGCTTCGTGCTCTTGAACAACCTGGCCGGCCATGTCGGCCTGCTGAAAAACTGGACGCCGTGGATCGTCGCGGCCTCACCCAGCTTGGCCTATCTTGCTCTGTCACTGGCAGCCTTCGGCTGGCTGGTGCGTTACCGTTGAAAGCTTGTTGAACGATATGGACGGACTGCTTCTTTTTGCTCACGGTGCCCGCGACCCGGACTGGGCGCGCCCGTTCACCGAAGTGGCGCGGCGCATTGCGCTGCAGCGCCCGGAGTTGCCGCTGGCCTTGGCTTATCTTGAATTCATGCAGCCGGGGCTGGAAGAAGCCGCCCAGCAACTGGCCGCGCACGGCTGCAGCCGTATTCACATCGTGCCGATGTTTCTCGGCACCGGTGGCCATGTGCGGCGTGACATTCCGCCGCTGATCGAGCGCCTGACGCAGCAATTCGGTTCGACTGTCGAGTGGCTGCTGCATCCGGCGCTGGGCGACCAGGACCGTGTCATGCAGGCGATGACCGACGCCAGTCTGGCTTGGCTCGATCAGTCTGCCGAGCAAGGTTCGTGAACCTGCACCAATTCCGTTTCGTGCAAGAGGCGGCCCGGCGCAACCTCAACCTGACCGAGACGGCCAAGGCGCTATTCACCTCCCAACCCGGCGTTTCCAAAGCCATTCTTGAGCTGGAAGAAGAGCTCGGCATCGACATCTTTTCGCGTCACGGCAAGCGCTTGCGCCGCATCACCGAGCCGGGTCAACAGGTGTTGGCCGCGATCGAAATCATCATGCGCGAGGTCGGCAACCTCAAGCGCATCGGTGAGGAGTTTTCCAAGCAGGACAGCGGCACGCTGTCGATTGCCACCACCCACACCCAAGCGCGCTATGTCTTGCCCGGGCCGGTGGCACAGTTGCGCCGCCAAATGCCGCTGGTGCGCATCAGCTTGCACCAGGGCACGCCGGACCAGGTGGTTCGCATGTTGCTGGACGACAGCGCCGACGTCGGTTTGGCGACTGAATCACTGACGCAGATTCCAGAATTGGTCAGTCTGCCCTGCTACGAATGGCAGCATGTGATGGTGGTGCCCGCCGACCACCCGCTGGCGCAAGTGGAGCGGCCTACGCTGGAACAACTCGCCGCCGAGCCGCTGGTGTCTTACCACCCCAGCTTTACCGGCAGAACCCGCATCGACCGCGCGTTTGCGACCCGCCAGTTGCAGCCCAATTTCGTGCTGGAAGCGATTGACTCGGATGTGATCAAGACCTATGTGCGGCTCGGCATGGGCGTGGGCATCGTGGCCGAAATGGCCGTGCGTGAAGACCTGCCCGGCGCGGAACTGGTGTCGCGTCCGCTCGGCCATCTGTTTGGTCAAAACGTCACCCGCATTGCCTTCAAACGCGGGGCCTACCTTCGCAACTACGTCTACACCTTTGCCGAACTGCTGTCCGACCGGCTGAATCGCCACCTGCTTGAGCGAGCGATGAGCGGCGAGGCCACCGACTACAGCTTGTGATGTCCGCAACACTCCACGCTTCGACGATGAATCCACTGCACACCACGCCTGTTTTGCAAAGCCGTTTGCCCAATGTGGGCACGACGATCTTCACCACCATGTCCGCCTTGGCGCAACAGCACGGCGCAGTCAATCTGGGGCAAGGGTTCCCGGACTTTGACTGCGACCCGGCACTGCTTGACGCGGTCAACGCGGCCATGCGTGCGGGTCACAACCAGTATCCGATGATGAGCGGTGTGCCGCTGCTGCGTGAAGCCGTTGCAGCCAAACTGCTGGCTTTATATGGCCGGCAATACAACGCCGATTCTGAAATCACCATCACGGCCGGTGCCACGCAAGCCATCTTGACTGCCTTGCTCGCGATTGTTCACCCCGGCGACGAGGTGATCGTGCTGGAGCCCTGTTACGACAGTTACGGGCCCAATATCGAGCTGGCCGGTGGCGTGGTGGTGCGTGTGCCGCTGTCCAGCGGGCTGACGGCGGGCGGCGGTTTCAGACCGGACTTTGAGCGCATTGCCGCAGCGATAACGCCGCGCACCCGGGCTTTGATCGTCAACACGCCTCACAACCCCAGCGCCACCGTCTGGACAGCGGCTGAAATGCAGACGCTGGCCGAGTTGCTGCGCGACAGCTCGGTGCTGTTGATCAGCGACGAAGTCTATGAACACATGGTGTTTGACGGTGCCCAGCATCAAAGCGTGGCGCGCTGGCCGGAGTTGGCGGCACGCAGCCTGATCGTCTCCAGCTTTGGCAAGACCTATCACGTCACAGGTTGGAAGGTCGGCTATGTGGCGGCCCCCGCCGCGCTGACAACAGAGTTTCGCAAGGTTCATCAGTTCAACGTCTTCACTGTCAACACTCCGATGCAACACGGCTTGGCTGCTTTCATGGCGGACGCGCAGCCCTACCTGCAACTGCCGGCCTTCTACCAACGCAAGCGCGACCTGTTCCGCGACGGTTTGGCTGACACCCGGTTCAAATTACTGCCCAGCGAAGGCAGCTATTTTCAATGCGTGGACTATTCAGATGTCGCCGTGCCTGGATCGCTCGGAAAAATCAGCGCTGCTGAATTTTGCCAATGGCTGACCCGGGAAGTCGGCGTGGCAGCGATTCCGGTGTCGGCTTTCTACGCGGGCGGCAGCTCACAAACCGTCATCCGCTTCTGCTTTGCCAAACGCGATGACACCTTGGCCAAGGCTCTCGCCTTGATGCAGCAAGTCTGAGGAGTTGAGCTTTTTCCTCAGCGCTGGCCGGGCGGCAAGTCATCGAGGCTGATGTCCAGATCGATTGCAGCGCCGGGTGCAACAGGTGAACCCTGCCAATTCATCGTGACCATCATGCTGTCCACATTCGGGCTGACAGCTTCTACATCGAGGGGCAAAAAGAGGTCGATTTCCTCACCGCGAACCTCATGCTCGGACAGCTCGCGCGCCAAACTGTAGAGCAGTAACAGGTCAAGGTAGGCCGGCAAATCAAAGCCGGTCGATTGTTCCGTCCCCCCAGACAACAGCGCCTGCACCTTGACCATGGCGTTGCCGTGATTCGTCCAAGCCGCTTGAAGCTCTCGCAGCACCTCGGGATAACCCTCAAGCGACAGCCCCAAATTCAGGTTTGCTCCCCAGGTCGGGGGAAGCGCTTTGAAACGTACGGCAAAGCGTGCCGCCATGCCCTCGAAGGCTGACTCCCGGCCGAGTCGCTGATAAATTTCCAGCAACTTCAAATAGGGCAAGGCGCTGGTCAACCCCGTATTGACTCGGGTCAGCAACAACTCCTCGGCCGCATCGTCTTGGCCCAAGACCAAAAAGAATTCGACTTGTTGCTCTAGGTCGATCAAATCCTCGATCACGGTCTGATGCCCGCTCGCTGATGCAGCGCTGGAGTCATACGGCTTACCCAACCAGGCCGGCGTGGCGGCCTGCAGGCTCGAGTCGACGAACTGAACGCTCAGCGGCTCATGTGAAAAGTCATGCACAAAGGCATAGGCAGGCGATGTCTGGGCCGCAGCGTCCGGAACTGCGGCGCTTTGAGCCGGTTCCTGGTCGAGCTGGCTGTCCATCAATTTCGAGAAGTTGATCGTCAGTTCGTCCGGCTGGATGGAGGCTCGGGTCGCCACCGCAGCCGCCGCCGCGACATTAGCTGCCCCCGTCACCGGCGCAGTCGTCGCGCGCACGGCCTCTACGGTGCCGCCCCCCGGCCGCTGCGCCGTCGCGCTGGCATCGGTATCCGT
>JBIIVZ010000187.1:0-5263 GCA_044339175.1 Roseateles sp. | reverse complement strand
GCACGCGTTTGATCAAGTCCAGCACGACCAAGCGGTTGTTCGGCTGGTCGCTGACATAAGCGCGGGTGCCGTCGAGACTGATGACCGTGCCGCGCGGCTTGGTGCCGGCAGGAATCTCGGCCACAACTTGGTCGGTTTGCGTGTCGATGACGCTCAAGCTGGACGAGCCCTCGTTAGGCACATAAGCAAACGGTGCGGCCAAGCTCAGCGCTGGCAATGCGATGACCATCAGGCCAACGGCGAATCGATTCACAACCTTCATGAAGTCTCCCTACGATTGAGTTTTTGAGCGGCAAGTCTCATTGCTTGGACCACGGCGACATGCGCTTGAAAATACCGTCGCGATCGATCAGCGCATGTTTCAAAGCCATCAGCACATGACCCGCGACGAGGGCAGTGAACAGCAAGGCGGTGATTTCATGCAGGCCGTTAAAAACCTTGTACACCGCCGGTAAATCTGCACCCCAGGGCCGCAGCGCCAAGCCGAAAAACTTGACGCCATGCTTGCTGAAGTTGGACGCGACGTAGCCTGACAGCGGCATCACGACCATGCAGACATACAAAGCGACATGACCCAGCTGCGCGGCACGACGCTGCACGGCCGACATGGTGCTCGGCCAAGCTGGCGGAGCGTGCCTGAGTCGCCACAGCAGGCGCAACAAGATCAGCAGGCCCAGGACGATGCCGACGGACTTGTGCAAGTTGATGACGGACCCGCGCGACGGCGTGCCGCGCGGGGCCAGGTCGTCAAGCAAGTAGCCGAAACTGATCTGCGCCAGTAGCGCAATGCCGATAAACCAGTGCAAAAGACGGGCGACGCGACTGTATTGATCTATTTTCATGGGTTACGCAGCAGGCTCAATATCAACGAATACTGGTAATGTAGTGGGCCAAGTTATCGATATCTGCATCACTCAATGTTTGCGCCACACTGGTCATATTACCGGCATCATTGGTACGAGTACGCGCTTTGAAATCTTTCAATTGTTTCACGACGTAATCGTATTGCTGGCCGGCCACCTTGGGTATTTCGTTCTGCCCCGCAAAAGCACCCAAGTGGCACATGGCACACAGCGTTTCGTTGGCCTTGGCCATGCCCAACTTGATCTTTTCGGGATCTGCCTGGAAGCTGGATGGCTTGGGCACTTGAGCCGCAAAGTAATTGCCGAGGTCGATCATGTCTTGCCGGTTCAAAGGCAGCGCCATCGGCGTCATGATTTCGTGCGCACGACGGCCCTCCTTATAATCCTTCAACTGAATGTAGATATAGCGCCAGGACTGACCGGCCAGATTCGGAAAGGTGCCCACCATGGAATTACCGTCAACCCCGTGGCAAGCGGCGCACACTTGCGATTTGACACGCCCAGCCTCAACATCCTGCGCGGCGGCCGGCGCATGCACGGCGACCACCAGCACGGCAGCCAATAAAATACTCGAGCTTTTGAACATTGATCGTTGCCTCTGATAAATTCAACAGCCGCCTCACGGGCGGCTATTGAATTTAATGGCCAGCATCGCACAATGCGACGCCGGCCATCTGGGTAAAACGGACTGATTTGATAAAGCAACTATTTACTTACTTACTTATTTAATAGCAAAGACAACCATCGAATTACCGCGCTTGAAGTCAAGCTGATTATTACCGCCGCAGCCCATCGCGACATACTGCTTGCCCTTGACGGCATAGGACACCGGCATCGCGTTGGCACCCGCTCCGCAGTTATATTCCCACAGCAGTTTGCCGGTCTTGGCATGCAGTGCACGGAACAACCCATTGCCTTCGCCGTAGAACACCAAGTCACCGGCGGTCGCCAGTGCGCCGCCAATCAGTGGCTCGGCGGTGTCGAACTTCCAAGCCATCTTGCCGGTATCAACGTTCACAGCAGCCAAGCGGCCCCATTGCTTCTCGCCCTCCACGACTTTGAACGCACCGCCCAACCAGAGTTTGCCACCGGGATACTTGGCCGCTTCAACGTGATAAGTCATCGGCTGATGCAGGTTCAGCGCATAGGTCAGGCGGTGCACCGGGTTGAAGGCCATCGGCGACCATTCCACGCCGCCGTTGGCACCGGGCAACATGCGAGCGCCCCCGGCGGTGGGCAGCACCCACATGTTTTCTTGAGGAATCATCGCCTCGGAAAAACGAATCAGCTCACCGGTTTCACGGTTGTGCACATAGACATGACCCGTCTTGCCGCCATGCATCACAGCCGGCACCATCTTGCCGGTTTTGTCCTTGGCGTCCAGCAAGATCGGTGGGCTGACGGCGTCCAGGTCCCACACGTCGTGAGCGATATATTGCGAGTGCCATTTGTAGGCCCCGGTATCCAAGTTCACCGCCACCAGCGAATCGGTATAGAGGTTGTCGCCCGGGCGCTCAGCACCAAACAGGTCAGGCGACGGGTTACCGACCACGAAGAAAATGGTACGGGTCTTCAAATCAACCGCCGGGTTCATCCAGACGCCGCCGCCCAAAGTCTGGAAGAACGAACTGTCGCGCGCCAGTTGAGCTTTTTCGGCCGGAATATCGCGGTGCATATTGCGACCGGTCGCATCGGTTTCAGCCCAGACGCCTTCATGACCCTTTTCCGGAATGGTGTGGAAAGTCCAAGCCAGCTTGCCGGTAGCGGAATCAAACGCTTTGACGAAACCCCGGATGCCATATTCGCCGCCATTGGTGCCAATCAACACCTTGCCTTCCACCACGGTGGGCGACATCGTTTCGCTGTAACCCTTTTCAGGATCGGCGATCTCGGTTTCCCACAGCAACTTGCCGGTCTTGGCGTCCAGTGACACCAATTTGGCATCCAGCGTACCCATGAACAACTTACCACCTTCAATGGCCACGCCCCGGTTGTTCGGGCCGCAGCAGAAAGTGGTGATCGGGCCCATCTTGTGCTTGTAATGCCAGAACTCTTTGCCCGTGACGGCATCCAATGCATACACATGGTTATATGACGTGGTCATATACATGATGCCGTCCACCACGATGGGGGCAGTTTCCATCGACTCGCGCACTTCAGTCTGGAAAGTAAATGCAGGCTGCAGCTTGCTCACATTACCGGCGTTGATTTGCTTGCCGGGATAAAAACGCGTTTGCGCATAGTCGCCGTGCGTATGCAGCCAGTCGGCACCTTGCGTGCCTGCCGCAGTCAGTTGCGCTTGGCTGACGTTGATCGCCTTGCTGATGGCTATCGCACCGCTGCTCATGCCCTTCTGGCCCTGAATTTCTTCGGCTTGAGCTGCGCCGGCAAGAGCACAAAATGCAAATGCAGCGCAAGCAACTTGGTTCAATTTTTTATGACTCACTGACGTCTCCAGTTAGGTTGTTCGCAAATGGCCATGGAGTCATTCATAAATCGATCAGCGACCGATTAATATCTTCCATGGCTGAAATAGCGCCAAAAATCACCCACTACCATCTGCTTGCAGCGAGTGTAAAAGCCGAATTAGCGCTTCACCCAAGTAAATACCCGTAAAGATTGAGTGGAATTTTGAAGATAACATTAAATTCCAAGACGTCCCCGATGAACACCCCTAGGAATCAACTGTGTTTTTAACCAAATTTTTTCAGTATGTCGTTCCCGCCCTGTTGGTTTTTGCAGGAGTTCCACCAGCGCAGGCTCAAAAGGGCATGGACCAGATCAATGTCAATGGTCAACTTGTACTTGCAGCACGCAATGGTCGGGTTGAGCGTGTCGGGAGTTTGCTGACCGAAGGCGCGAAAGTGGACTCGCGCGATCGCAACGGCGACTCGGCCCTCAACATGGGCGCAGCCAGCGGCAACATCGCGCTGGTCGAATTGGTACTGAAGGCCGGTGCTGATGTCAATCTGGCAAATTTGGCCGGCGTCACCCCGTTGATGGGCGCGGCTTTCAGCGCGAACGCCGCCGTCATGCAAACCCTGCTGAAGGCCGGTGCCAAGGTCAGCCCGGTTGACCGAGTCAAAAAGAGCGCTGCGGTCTATGCCGCCGGCAGCGGTTGCAGTGAATGCTTGCGGCAATTGATCGCCGCCGGCGTCGCCGTCAACACCCCGCTCGACAACCGGCTCACGCTGCTGATGTGGGCGGCAGCCTACGGACACGAAGCCTCGGTGCGCTTGCTGCTCGCCGAAGGTGCCGACCGCAAGCTGCTCGATGACCGCAGCAAGTCCGCCGCCGACATGGCCCGCGAAGGCCAGCACACCGCCGTCCTCGCCCTGCTGGCCCAGCCGTAAATCCACCCAGCCCTGACTCAGGCTCGGGTCCGGGTCCAAGCCCGCGCCGACTACCTGCCCGCCAGCATCTGCGCCACCCAAGCCGCTACGGCATGGGCTTGCTGGAAGTCGTCCAGGGAGCGGGCGGGGATGTGGGGGTAGCGGGCGTTCCACATGCGGGCCAGCGTGGTGCCAGGCCCGACTTCAAGCACGCAAGTCGGGCCGCGCTCGGCCACCGCTTGCATGCATTGGTCCCAGCGCACGGTGCTGGCGATCTGCCCGGCCAAGGCGTGGCGCAAATCTGCCGGGCGGCGCAGCGCGGTGGCGCTGTGATTGCAGACCAGCGTGGCCGAGGGCCGCTCGAAGGCGATGGCCTCCAAGGCGGCCGCCAGCACCGGCACGCCGGCTTTAAGCCAATCGGTGTGTGAAGCCACAGCCACGGCCAGCCGCGTGGCCGTGGCACCTGCGGCGGTTGCAGCATTGCCAGCCGACACCAAGGTCTGCGCCAACCCGCCCAGCACGACGCGATCGGGTGCCAGGCAGATGGCCACGCCAAGCTGGTAGCGAGTGCACAACTCGTCGATCAGCCCGGGCGCTGCGCCGCTGATGGACAACAAGCCGGTGTCATGCCCCTGCACGCAGTCGTCCATCACGCGCGCCCGCAGGCAAGCCAAGTCCTGCGCTATCGATGCGGAGAAAACGCCGGCCACGCTGAAAGCCGCCAGTTCACCGACGCTGTAGCCGGCCACCACGGCGGGCAGCGGCAGCAGCACTTGCAACTGCTCCCACGTGGCCAAAGACAAGCCGGTGATCAGGCTTTGCGCCACCGCGTTGCCGGTGGCCCAGGCCCTGTTGTTGTCACTGCTGCTGTTGCAGCGCGCGCGCCAATCTGTGCCCAGCGTCGCCTGCAGCCGCTGCAGCGCAGCCAACGGCGGGCAATCTTGGCCCAGCCAGGGCAGCATCGCCGCGTGTTGCGTGCCTTGGCCGGGGAACAGCAAGGCCAGGCTCATCGCTGACCCAGGCAGTGAGTGTCAGCTTTCACGACCGGCGGCTCAGCTTGATCACCCA
>JBIIVZ010000186.1:0-5264 GCA_044339175.1 Roseateles sp. | reverse complement strand
CCTCGGCGGCCAGACCTTTGGCACCGTCTTGCTCGCGCACGGTGACGTTCATGACGCCAGCGCGCTTCAGGTTGGCGGTGGCAAAGTTGACCAACTCGTGATTGGTTTCCAGCGAAATGACGCGCTGAGCACGGTGGCCGAGCAAGGCCGCCATGAAGCCGCTGCCGGTGCCAATTTCCAACACTTTTTCGTGCCTCGCCACGTTCAACTCCTGCAGCAAGCGGGCTTCAACCCGCGGGGCGAGCATCTGCTGGCCGCCGGGCAGTGGCAATTCGGTGTCCATGAAGGCCAGGGCCTTGTGCTCGTCGCAGACGAAATCTTCCCGTTTGACGACGGCCAGCAGCGCCAGCACACCCGCGTCCAGCACGTCCCAAGGCCGGATTTGCTGTTCGATCATGTTGAAGCGGGCTTGTTCGATATTCATCTCAATTCCTTGGGGGGCGGCGTCATTCAAGCCGGGATTCTATGGGGTGGGCGGGGGGCTGGGCTTGCGTTGGGGCAGTGAACTTGCTTTTGAACCACAAGCCCAAATCGTCCAAGTAGCAATAGATCACCGGCACCACCACCAAGGTCAGCAGCGACGAGGTGATCACCCCGCCAATCACCGCCTGCCCCATCGGGGCGCGCTGCTCCGAGCCTTCGCTCAGCGCAAAGGCCAGTGGCACCATGCCGAACACCATCGCCAGCGTCGTCATCAGGATCGGGCGCAAGCGGACCCGGGCCGCATGCAGCAGCGCTTCGTTGCGGCCCATCGGCTCCGCATCGACCCCGTGGCCGTGCTCGCCAGCGCGCGAACGGATGGCAAAGTCGATCAGCAGAATCGCATTCTTTGTCACCAGCCCCATCAGCATGACGACGCCGATGATGCTGAACATATTCAAGGTCGAGCGGAACAGCAGCAGGGCCAGCACCACGCCGATCAGGGTCAACGGCAGCGAGCTCATCAGGGCCAGCGGCTGCAAAAAGCTCTTGAACTGGCTGGCCAGAATCATGTAGATGAAGATGACGGCCAGGCCCAGCGCGCCGAGCGCGTAGTTGAAGGACTCGGTCATGTTCTTGGTCGAACCACCAAAGCTGTAGCGGTAGCCGGGCGGGAAGGCGGTGTCGTCCAACACCTTCTTGATCTCGGCCGACACCTCGCCCGAGCTGCGGCCCAGCGCATTGCCGTCGATGGTGATCTCGCGGCTGAGGTCGCGCCGGTTGATCTGGTTCGGCCCGGTCGACGGCCGCACCTGCGCCACTTGAGACAGTTGCACCACCCGCGCCGAGCCGTCCGCTGCGGCGGCCACATTGATCGGCATGCGCTGCAGGTCGCTCAAGTTATCGCGGCCTTGCGGCCCCAGCCGCACGATCACGTCGTAGTTCTCCCCGTCCGGAGCGCGCCAGTTACCCACCGTGGTGCCGGCCAGCATGGTGCGCAGCGTGCTGGCCAGCGCGTTGACGTTCAGGCCCACATCGGCGGCAGCGTCGCGTTTGACCTCGATGGCAACGGTCGGCTTGTCCGGCTTCAGCGTGCTGTCCACATCGACCAGCCCGGGGATCTTGCTCAAGCGGGCCAGCACTTGCTGAGAAATACGCCCCAGCTCGCCCAGATCCGGCCCCTGGATCGAGAACTGCAAGCTTTTACCCCCACCCAGATCGGTCTGCCCGATGTTGGTGATGGTGATGCCGGGCACAGCGCTGAGCATTTTCCGCATCGGCTCGGCCAGGTCGCCCACGCTGCGCGTCCTGTCCTTGCGGTCCAGCAGGCGCACGTAAATAGCACCGTAAATCTTGCCGGCCGCAAAGCCGCTGTTGATGGTGGTGACGGTGTAGCGCACCTCGGGCAGCTGGCGCAATATGGCGTCGATCTGCTTGGCGCGCGCCTCGGTCACTTCCAGCGCCGAGCCCACCGGCGTGTAGAAATTGACGGTGGTTTCAGACATGTCGGCCTTGGGCATGAACTCCTTGCCGACGTTCGCCAGCAGCACAAAGCTGCTCAAAAAGCTCGCCAGCGCAATCGCCAAGGTCCAGCCCTTGTGCCGCAAGGCCCAGGCCAGAATCAGCTGATAGCCGTCGGACAGGCTTTCGGTGAGGCGGTCAAACGCCCCGGTGACGCGGCCCAGCGTCTTGTCGTACAGCGTCACCGGCGGGCCTTTGCGAGGGCCGTGAGCGGCCGGGTCGTTCCAGATGCTCGACAGCATCGGGTCGAGCGTGAAGCTGACGAACATCGAGATCAGCACCGCCGCCACGATGGTCAGGCCGAACTCATGAAAGAACTTGCCGACGATGCCGCCCATGAAACCGATCGGCAGGAACACGGCCACGATGGACAGCGTGGTGGCCAGCACGGCGAGGCCGATTTCGGCCGTGCCGTCGAGGGCGGCCTGCTTCGGCGATGCCCCCATCTGCACATGACGCACGATGTTTTCACGCACGACGATGGCGTCGTCGATCAACAGGCCCACGCACAGGCTGAGCGCCATCATGGTGATGTTGTTGATGGTGAAGCCAAACATATACATGAACAAAAACGTGCCGATCAAGGAGATCGGCAACGTCAGCCCGGTGATCACGGTGGAGCGCCAGGAGTTGAGGAACAGGAACACGATCAGCACCGTCAGCGCCGCGCCCTCGAACAAGGTGCGCTGCACATTGGCCACCGAGACGCGGATGGCGCGCGAGTTGTCGCGGTTTACTTCGGTGCGGATGCCGGCCGGGGTGACGGCAGCCGAGTCCTTCAACGCTTTCAACAAGCCGTCCACCACGTCAATGGTGTTTTCGCCCTGGCTTTTTTGTACCGACAGCAGCACCGTGCGCTGGCCGTTGTAGAGCGCCAAGCTCTCGACCTCCTGCGGGCCGTCCACCACGTCGGCCACCTGCCAGAGCTTGACGGACGTGCTGCCCGCCGCTGCCGTGGCCGTGGTGGCTGCCGTGGCGGTTGTGGCTGTGGTCCCTGAACTCAGCGCCTTGCGCGCCACCACGATGTCGCGGAAGTCCTCCGGGCTCTTCAGCCGGGCATTGATCTGCACCACCCGCTCTTGCTGCAGCGAGCGGATATTGCCCATCGGCAATTCCTGGTTTTCGCTCTTCACGGCAGCCAGCACCTGATCCACCGTGATGCCCAGCGCCTCCATCGCCTGCGGCCGCAAGCGCAGTTGGATCTGCCGCTGCAGGCCACCGACCACCGACACCGAGCCGACGCCGCGCACGTTTTCCAGCCGCTTTTGCAAGACTTGGGTGGCCCAGGTGGTCAGCTCTTGCGTAGAGCGTTGATCATCGCTGGACAGCACCGCCACGTTGAAGATCGGCGTGCTCTGCGGGTCGAAGCGCGAAATGCGCGGCTCCTTGACCTCGTCTCGCAACAGCGGGCGCACCAGCGCCACTTTTTCGCGCACATCTTCGGCAGCCTTGCGGCCATCGACATCGAGGTTGAACTCGATGATGACGACCGAGGTGCCTTCGTAGCTGCGTGAGGTCAGCGCGCTGATGCCGGCCACCGTGTTGACGGCCTCCTCGACTTTTTTGGTGACCTCGCTCTCGACGATTTCCGGCGACGCGCCGGGGTAATCCATCTGCACCACCACGGTGGGGAAGTCGATATTGGGGAACTGGTCGACCGACAAGCGCTGGTAGCTGAACAGCCCCAGCACCACAAAGGCCAGCATGACCATCACGGCCATCACCGGGTTTTGAATCGAGACGCGGGTGAACCACATGGCGGCGACCGGTTCAGCGGGCAGCGGCGGAAGCGCCGGCTGCGGTGCTGGCTGAGGCCCCGACGGCCGGCCTGGTTTTGGCGGCATTCAAGCTGACCGGCGTGCCGTCCGCCACCTGTCCGGTCAGGCCGGACAGCAGTTGCGCGCCCTCGGCCACGCCGGCGCGCAGCTCCACCATCGCTTGCCCGCTCACCTCGCCGCGCCGACCCAGTTCCACCGTCACCGCGCGCGCTTGGCCGCCCTCGATCAGCAAAACATAGGGCCGCGCCTTGTCCAAGCGGACGGCGGACAGCGGCACCAACAAACCCTCCTGATCGCCTTGCAGCAAGTTACCGCGCGCAAACATGCCGTGGCGCAGGCCGGGCTGCCCAGCCACCTTCAAATAAACCAGCACCGCGCGCGAGCCGGCTTGGGCCGCCGGGTTGATGCGGGCCACCGTGGCGGTCAAATCACCCGCCATGCCTTCCACTTGCAGCCGAGCTTGCATGCCCGGTTGCAGGCCGACGGCCAGCTCGGGCGCCATCGCGGCCTCCATTTCCAGCTGGCTCAGGTTGACGATTTCCAGAATGCGGCCATCGATGGGCACGCGCTCGCCAGGCTGCACCAAGCGCTGCGACACCTGCCCGCTGATCGGAGCGGTCAAATGGGCGTCGTTCAGCGATTTGCGCGCCAAGTCGGCGGCCGTCAAGGCCGCTGCCAACGACGCTTGCGCGCCGGCTTCGGTGGCCGCCGCCTGATCCAGCGCGGTGGCCGAAATGAAGCCCTGGCCGACCAGCGCCCGGTTGTTGTCCAGGTTGCGCCGGGCGATGTCCACCTGCGCCTTGGCGGCGGCAGCGGTTTGCTGGGCCTGACGCAAGCGCAGGTCAAGCTCGGTCGTTTCCAGTTGCCCGATCAGCTGCCCGGCCTGCACCGTGTCGCCCTCGCGCACGCTCAGACGCAGCAACTCGGCCGCCACCTTGGCTTTGACGACGGCGGTGCTGACCGCCTTCAGGCTGCCGGAAATCTCCAGGCTATTGGAAAAGCGCTGGCGTTGCGCGCTGACCACATCGATGGCAGCCAACTCCAGACCCAGGCCAGCCTGCGGCGCGACCACCACGGCCGCTCGGCGCGCTTGCTGCATGCGCAGGCCCACGCCTGCCACCAGCACCACCGCCGTCAAGGGCAGGGCAATCTTCAACCAAAGCTTCATGAGGTCGGATCTTTCAGAGGGGAAATCGAAGAGGACAAAGCGGCGGCGTCAGCAGGTGGCTGAATCGCGGCAGGCGCAGCCATCAAACCGCGCAGCATCAGGTCGAGTTGCACGGCCAGCACCGCCGCAGCGTCGACGCGGGCACCGTGGATGCCGCAGGCACCGAACGAATGTTCGTAAAGCATCATGTGCAGCATCGGGCCAATCAACACATGCACCGTCTCGGCCACCGGCACCGGGCGGAACTCGCCGCTGGCCACGCCGCGCTCGATCAAGCCGCCGAGCAGACGGTGGGTGGGAGTGACCACTTCATCCACATAAAAGCGTGCCAGCTCGGGGAACTGGCGCGCTTCGGCCAACATGATCTTGCTGATACC